>CAYRWH010000057.1:0-9482 GCA_964427935.1 uncultured Halobellus sp.
CCGCTGCGCCGCGTCGAGGTCCAGAAGCTGACCCTCGAAGCGCGTCCCGCGGAGATCGCCGCCGAGGAGGAGGCCGCCGTCGACGTCGATGCCGACGAAGTGGCCGTCGACAACGAGTAGCGACGCACCGATCGAACCGCAGTTTTCCCCTTTATTAGTCGCGTAGCGGCGGCGCTCGGACAGCGTGAAAATCAGAGCGGCGGCGCGCGCCTCCGAGCGGCCGACAGGCCGCGAGTAGGGAGAGACCGAAGGTCTCTCTGACAGCCGGCGGCAACGCCGCCGGCGAGAGCGTCGCGCGAGGTCGTCGGGCGTCGCCCGACTGCCAGAGAATCTTCGATTCTCGCTGGAGCCCGGAACGGCACTTATCAGCGCCGTTCCGGCGAGGCTGGGTCGTTGGAGGCGTCTACTCCCGATCTTCGATCGGCGATTTATAAATGAGCGACTGGGTCGTTGGCGGTGTTCACCGCCGACCGACAGACGATCAGTTATAACCCATCTTCTCACTCCACCTTCCGTGTCAGTTGCTTGCGATACGGCTCAAACCCCTGCTTTTTGTAGAATGCTCTCGCTCGGTCGTTGTCGACAGCCACGTCGAGCCGTAGCTCACCGCAGCTCTGATCGCGGGCGTCGGCCACGGCGCGCTCGATTAGTCGGTCGGCGAGTCCGGATCCGCGATAGGGCTCAGTGACGTACAGATCGCCGACAACGAGCCGGTCGGGACGGTCGAAGACAGACGGGCACGCGTCGACGCTCGTCAGGACGTGACCGGTCAGCTCGACCGCGGGATCCGTACATTCCGGGTCGACCTGGTCGCTCTCGACGACGACCCACCCTCGGGTCCCTTCGGTTTCGAATCGCTCGCGGTAGAACTCGACGTTCTCCTCGATCAGTTCCTCGTCGGGGCGGTCCGCCAGCGCGTGTGCGTCAACGTTGGCTGCGAGTTCACGGTGATACGGAAGCCATAGCTCAGCGACAAAGCGTCGGAGAGCCGCCTCGGTCACCGGGAGTCGTCGGATCTCCATACCGCGTTCGTCTCGGGGGTAGACGAAAATTGTCCGGGATCGAGGTCCGACCCCGTGGGACCGACCATCCGAAACCGGAAGCGGTCGGAACCGGAACCCTCCGAAACCGGAAGCGTCCGAAACTGACAAATCCCAAGGGCTACGCGTTCGGCGGCGTCACGAGCGGTTCGATCTCATCGTGGTCGAACCGTGCCAGAATCTCCCCATCGATCGTCTTGAAGTAGCTCGGCAGCGCCCCCTCCTCGGCGGCCGATTGAGACACTCCTTGCCCCATCGTCATGTCGTACGAGCACGGGATGATAATCGCTCGCTCCGCCTCCGGGTCGATCAGTTCGAGAATAACGAACATCACGCCGTTGACCGACGTTCCGTACACGAGATACTCGGTGAACCCGTCCGGATCGAACGCCTCGGTGAACCGGTCGGCGTAGTTGTTAGGGAGGACGTGCATCAGCCCGAACCGGTCGTGTTCTCCCATATCCCTGCTGACCGCGTCGGTATGGGCCGACAGCACGTACGTCGCGTCCCACCCGTCGGCTTCCCGCTCGTCGACCAGCATCTGTGCTTCCTCGAGCGTCCGCTCCCAGACCTCGATGTGTGCCTCGCCGAGGCTCTCTCGGCGACGAACGAACGGGTCGGACTCCTCGTGAGACATCGTGTGTGGCTTTCGTCGGTGACAGGTGATAACTCTTTTCGAGCGCGATCACGCAATACCAAGCCCGACTTCCATGACAACAGAAGCGAGAAGCGTCACAACCCCCGCGAGAAACACCTTGGCGGCGACCCGGAGTCGTTCGGTCGGTTGTGGAGGACGGATCCACCGGATCGGCGGTACCGACCGAACGATTCGCTGAAACCGAGTCCGTCGTGTTCCAGAGAGAGACTCGCCCGATTCTTCACCCCTCGACGGCCATAGCCGAACCGTTGCGTAGCCGACGAGGAGCCATCCAGCGAGAAACGTCAGGAACTTGCCGCGGACGAACCCGCCACCCGTGGCGAGACCGAGCGCGATCGCGGCTATCGTCACCACTGTCGTGAGCACGAGCGCGTATCCCACGGCGTCGACCCAGACGCGAGCCGAGTGTCGAACGCGAGCGCGCGAAAGGCGTCTCATCCGTCAGTGCCGGTCGTCGAGGACGGGAGTTGGCTCCCGATGCTGGTCGCTGTGGCGGTGACAGTAGCTCTTACGGTCGTTGTCGCTTACCGTGTAGTACTCTGGCTCTATTTCCTCGTCGCCGCCGTCAGGATCAACGCCGTCACAGATGCTCCCGAACTCTTCGTCGAGTCGGTTGAGCGCTTTTCGTTCGTCGTGATCGCCGGCGTGGTCCGCAACTTCCCAGAGAACGCGCTCGATACCTTCCGGCACGTCGAGGTCGCCGAACAGCTCCTCGTACGTATCGTCCATCGTCTCGAACCGGGTTTCCATGTCGAGGCGTTCACGGATCCGCTCGCGAACCGACCGGGTTGCCCGCATTCGCTCCCGGAGGATCTCCCGCATCGCGTTGATCCCGTCCCAGATCTCGTCGTCTACGTCCTCGTACTCGGTCGGGCGGATACGAGCCGGACACCGCGTACTGAACGGACAGCCGCTCGGTGGGTACCGAGGGTTCGGCGGTGTCCCGTGAAGCGTTATCCGGTCGCGGTTCTGTGTCGGGTCCGGCCGCGGAATCGCCGACAACAACGCGTGTGTGTACGGGTTGGCTGGGTCGTTGAACAGCTCCTCGGTCGGCCCGATCTCCATGATGTTCCCAAGATACATCACGGCAACCCGATCACAGATGTGGCGGACGACGGAGAGGTCGTGGGCGATGAACAGGTAGGTGAGATCGAGTTCGTCTTGTAGCTCTTCGAGCAGATTAATTATTTCCGCCTGTACCGAAACGTCGAGCGCGCTCACCGGCTCGTCGAGCACGATGAACTCCGGGTTGAGCGCGAGCGTTCGAGCGATACCGATCCGCTGACGCTGGCCGCCGGAGAACTGGTGCGGGTACCGGAAGTAGTGCTCGGGCGAGAGACCGACCTGATCGAGGAGTTTCTTCACGCGATTGCGTCGCTCTCGCGGCGTCTTCCAGCTGTGAACATCGAGCGGTTCACGGATGATCTCACCGATCGTCATCCGGTCGTTCAGGCTCGAATCCGGGTCCTGAAACACCATCTGTGCGTTGCGTCGCCACTCGTACAGCTGGTCGCCGGTGAGTTCGGTGATGTCGGTGTCGTCGAACAACACCCGGCCGCCGGTCGCTTTCTCTAACTGAATAAGGGTTCGACCGAGCGTCGTCTTCCCACACCCTGACTCGCCGACGAGTCCGAGCGTCTCGCCGCGATAGATGTCGAATGAAACCCCGTCGACGGCTTTCACCGGGCGGTCGTTGAATATCCCGCCGCCCTCGTAGTAGGTCCGCAGGTTCTCTATTCGGACCATCGTCTCCCGATTCCCCACGTCACCGTCTCGTTCCCCTTGCGGGGTGGGTTCGATCGTGTTCCCGCTCATTCGCGATCACCTCCGTGAGTACGCTCGCTATGTCTCGCCACCGCCTCTGCCGTCGGCAGGTCGTCCGGATACAGCAGACAGGAGGCGGTGTGATCGGCCTCGCCGTCCGATTCGACCGGTATCGGAACGGGATGGATCTCGTGACACTCGTCGAACGCCTTCGGACACCGCGGGGCAAACCGACAGTACGTCGCCGGCTCGTTCGGCGTCGGGACGCTTCCCTTGATTGTCGAAAGCTTCTCTGCGCCACGCTGCCGCCCCGGGATCGACTCCAGTAGTCCCCGGGTGTAGGGGTGTTTCGGATCCTCGAACAGTGGGATCACATCCGCCGATTCGACGACCTCTCCGGCGTACATCACGTTCACGCGGTCGGAAACCTCGGCTATCACGCCCATGTCGTGTGTGATAAACATGATCGCGACATCACGCGACTCCTGTATCTCCGCGAACAGGTCGAGAATCTGCGCCTGAATCGTCACGTCGAGTGCGGTCGTCGGCTCGTCACAGATCAACATGTCCGGCTCGCAGGCCAGCGCCATCGCGATGACGGCGCGCTGGCGCATCCCGCCGGAGAACTGGTGTGGATACTCGTCAACACGGCGTCTGGCGTCCGGAATGCCGACGGCTTCGAGCAGATCCGCAGCCTCCTGAGTCGCCGCCTTGCCGCGGAGTCCCTGATGCTGTCGCAGCGCTTCTTTGATCTGGTTACCAACCGTATACACCGGATTCAGGCTCGTCAGTGGGTCCTGAAACACCATCGCGATCCGGCCGCCACGCATCTTCCGCTGTGGCTCCCCCGACAAACGGCTGATCTCGACGAACCCGTCCCGGATCTGCTCCGGCGTCGATGCGGACCCGTCGGTGACGAAGACGCACTCGTTTCCGTTCGTCAGACCGATCTCGTCGGTGTATCCAGCGGCAGCGACATCGACGAGCGGGACCGCCGCCGGATCGGCGTACCCGAACTCCTGTGGAGTCGCCGCCGTCGATCCGAACAGCTCGTCCGGATCGTAGGAGGATTCTAGCTCTGCGATATCGACAGTTCGTTTCTGATGGTCGCGGGCGAACTCTCGAACAGTCTCAAGATCACGATAGCGAACGCTGCTCCCCCGAAGTACTCGTCCGGGAGATTCGATGAGCCCCATCAGTGAGCGCGCAGTAACGCTTTTGCCACTGCCCGACTCGCCGACGATCCCAACCGTCTCGCCCCGCCCGATATCGAAACTGATCCCGTCGACCGCTCGAATCGTCTCTTTCTCGGTAAAGAAGGCCGTCTGAAGGTTCTTCACATCGATGAGCGGACCGCCTCGGGCCGGAGCGTCGACACCCTCCAGCGCGTCGTCCAATCCACGCTCGGCTGCCATTAGGCACCACCCCCTGCCGTCGCAGCCTCGCTTTCATCGACCTCAGCCTCAGGGTCGATCGCATCGCGGATCGCGTCGCCGAGCGCGTTAAACGCGACGACGACGAGCACAATCGCGATCCCAGGGATCGTCGCAACGTGCCACGAGGATGTCGCGACGAAGGACTGACCCCCGTTGATTAGGCGCCCCCACTCGGGGGTCGGCGGATTGATCCCCAGTCCGAGGAACGTCAGTGCCGCCGTGGAGATGATAACCCCGCCGATCAGCAGCGACGCGTAGATCAAAATATACCCCGCGATGTACGGTGCCATGTGCTTTTGCATCGTTCGTAGTGGTGTCTGACCGTAGCTCTTTGCGGCGTCGACCCATTCCTGCTCAGCGACCTGTAGCGACGGCCCACGTATCGATCGCCACATCCCCGGCCAGAGGGTGAAGGCGAATATCAGTGCTAACAGGAACCCTCCATCGAGTGGTTGCGCCAAGGGATGGTTCCCTTCTTGGAAAATGACCGAAAGCAGCATGATCAACAACAGTGCCGGAACGGCCTGTATCGTATCGCTCGTAAGCACCGTGGCAATATCGGTTATCCCTTTGTAGTAAGCAGCAAGCAGCGAGAGGATGACCGCGGTGAGCGCGCCGAGAATAATAGCTGTCAACGCGATCACGAGCGAGGTCCGTGCGCCATACGATAGGTGTGTCATCATGTCTTGGCCCCTGTTCGTCGTCCCCATCGGAGCCCATCTTCCGTAGTCGTCGTAGCTCATCACGCCGACGGTGTTTTGTCCATCGGACTGGCTATCGAGGTTCGCGAACACGTGTGTGATCGTCTCAACCTCTCCGTCTTCGGTTAAGTACTCGAAGTCGTGAGCGTTCGGTTCGTAGATGTTGTGTTGGGCCTCGACGGGGCTGACCGCCGGTGCCCACAGCGCGAGCACGACGAACAGGAACACGATTGCGAACCCAAACAGCCCCCAGTAGTTGCTTCGGAACCGCCGAACCGTGTCGTCGGTCGGCGTCCAGTCGGCCGCTCGGTAGTGTTTCCGGTAGATTTCGAAGCCGCGCCACGCCCAGATCAGACACAGCGTGGCGTACACAACCACGAGAGCCGTGCGGATACCCCACGCGAGTGCCGGGGAGAGGCCCATAAACGTACCCTCCCAGCCGCCATCGGGAGTCTGGTGTCCCTGGTTCGGGATCGTCTCACGGCTCGTGAGCGCAGGAAGCGACGACGCCAGCGAGTCGATACCACTCGTGAGGGCTCCGAACGCGCTCGAAGCGAGACCGCCGACCGGCGAAAACGCGAGTAGCGCAGCAGCCCCTGTAAGCAGGGCAAGGAGACCGAGCCGTTTGGCTCGTCGACGGCGACTCCGGGAGAGATCGGACGCAAGCGCGTCGACGAACCGATTAGGGATGTACGTCGCAAACGGGATCGCGATCGCGGCCATCATAAGGAGGGCCGTGATTCCCGCTGCGACCGTTCCGACCGTCGATCCTAACGCCCCACCGACGTTCCCGCCGACGTAGCCGGGAACGTCGGCGAGTCCGCCGAGTAGATACGCGAGGATACCGACCGTTTGACCAATCCCCGCGAAGACGCGACCGATCTCAAGCAGTGCGAGGAGGGCAACGCCGCCAACCCATATCAGCGCCGGTCGCGGGTTCTCCTTGAGGAGCTCACGGAACAGTTTGTCACTACCCTCCGCCTCGTAGTCCGGATTCTGCTGTGTCGAGCTCATTTATCGTACCCCACGCGCGGATCGATGACGGTGTACAGGAAGTCCTGTAGAATGTTCAAAAAGAGGATTATCAGCGTGAAGATGAACAGTAGCGCCCCCGCCATCGGGAGGTCGCCTTGCGTGATCGACTGGAAGAAGATCCGCCCGAGCCCGTTGATGTTGAATATCTGCTCGACGATGACCGAGCCGCCGATCAGGAGGAAGGCCTCGCTCGTGATCACCGGTAACAGCGGGATAAGCGAGTTCCGGAAGATGTGTTTCCAGACGATTACACGGTCAGTCAGACCTTTCGCCTTCGCGGTCTCGACAAAGTTCGCGTTGACCGTCTCCAACATTGCCGTTCGACCGATCCGGAGCTCCGCCGCCATCGACGCAGACCCGAGAATCAGCGCCGCGGGCAGGATGAGTTTGATGTCGATAGCCAACGCCGTGAAATCATTGATGTAGGGGATCGGGACGAACAACACGTCGATAGTCGAGATCCACTCGAGATCCGGGGTCCCGGTAATACTGATACTTCGTTCCGTGAAGTCGGGGCCAAACGTGTACCAGTCGAATCCGAACGGCCCGCCGCCGTCCCGAGTCCGTCTGAGGGCGGCCAACGCAAGCACACAGAGCCAGAAGTTCGGGAGCGCTTGCCAGAGGATGCCGCCAAGCGAAGCGCTGTAGTCTCCCCACGAGTTCGGATTGAGCCCGGCATAGAAGCCGAGGGGGATCCCAATGAACAGCGGCAGGAGGATCGCCCAGAAGCCCAGCCAGATCGTCGGCGGAGCCGAATTAATCACGATGGCGAGGATGTCACGCTCCGCCTGAACGACCCAGGACTGTCCGAAATCGAAAGTTAGGAAGCTCGTGACGAAATCCACGTACTGCTCCCACAGTGGATCGTTGAGGCCGAGTCGTTCCCGCATGAGTTCGGCGTCTGTCCCGTCCGCTTCCGGACCAAGCCGGGCCGTGACGGGATCAATCGGCCCCATCCGGAGCATAATGAACAGGAAGGTCAACACCATGAACAGCACCGGGACCGTGAGCAGGATGCGCTTGATAAAGTACTCCCAGCGTGTCATCGCGGCTCACACGGAGTGGTAATCGTGATTATCATTGCTTACAGTAGCTGTTGGAGGGTGTTCAAGGAGCTATCTAAAGCCTTCGGGAGAGCCCGATGCGGCCGGGCTTACTCTTCTATCGTGGTCGTGTTGTACTGCTGCCAGTGTGCGCCGAGCGCACCCGTGGCCGGGACATCGACGTAGTCGTACCAGAACCGCTCGGTGAAGCCGTGGTACAGCGGCACCAACACGGCGTCGTCGCGAACGGCCTCCTCCATCTCGACGTACGCTTCCTGACGGAGGTCCTCGTCCTCCGGAAGCGGGTTGTCGACCGCGCGTTCCCACGCCTCCTGGGCCTTGTCGGCGTTGTCGCTCTCGCCGAGCTGGGTGTGCCAGTCGAGATAGAACCCGTCGGTTTCGCCGGGCATCGTACTCGTGTTGGTGTTCTCCGGTTCGAGCTGGAAGCTGCCGTACGGCGCGGCCGGCCAGCTCCAGATCCACCCGAGCGTGTACATTTCGAGGTCACCGTCCTCACCGCGGTTCTGGAGTACAGAGAACTCGGACTGTTCGAGTTCCAGATCAGCGCCGCTGCCGGCGAGCAGATCACGGATGAGCTCTGCGGCGGTCTCGAACACCTCGCTCACGTACGTCGTGAGCGTCATCTCGGCCGGGTCGTCGGGGGTGAATCCGGCGTCTTCGAGTACCGACTGTGCGCCTTCGAGGTCACTCTCCCCGAGACTGTACGGATAGTCGTCGACGAAGTCGTCGTAGCCGTCAGCGCCCGTGGGCCAGATACCCGGCGGCAGGAAGCTGTACGCCGGCGTTCCGCGGCCAGCGAACACGTCCTCGACAACATCCTCCTTGTTGAGAACGTACGCGACAGCCTGTCGGACGGCGCGGTCGGTATTGGAGGCGTTGAACCCGAAGTAGAACGTACTGAGCTCGGAGATGCCGATGTAGTTCACTTCCTCGTTCAGCTCACCGGCGGGGCCGTACGTTCCGACCTCTCGGTTGCGGTCGTCGGTCTCCGCGTCGATTGCGTCTTGTTCATACGCAAACGTCGGGACGCCGAAGATGTCCGCGTTCTGTTCGAGCGCGTACGTCCACGCAGCCTGGTCGTCCTCGATGATCTCCCAGTGGACCGCCTCGACGCTCGCAACCTCGCCGTAGTAATCGTCGTTCCGGACGACTCGGACCTCCTCGTCGACATCGAAGTAGTCGAGCTCGAACGGACCGGTCCCGTTCGCAACCTCGGTGGAGAACTCCTGATGGGACACCTCGCCGTCGTACCCCTCGATGTCGCCGACGTATCCCTCGGGGATAATCGAGAAGCTGCTGTACGCGAGCACGTCGAGCGCGTCGGGGTTCGGACCGACGAGTTCGAGTTCGACCGTCTGGTCGTCGACGGCCTCAACGGCGAGTGATTCCGGCACCGGAGCACCGTCATCGTCTAACTCGACATCAATCCCGAGCCCGACCGGCTGGTTGAGACTGAAGCTACGACGCTCTGTGTTCTCCGACTCGACCGTCCGGCGCCAGGAGTACACCACGTCGTCCGCGGTGACGTCGCTGCCGTCGTGGAACGAGGCGTCGTCTCGGACCGTGAACGTCCACGTGGTCCCGTCCTCTGACACCTCGAACTCCTCGAGGAGCTGGTTCTCGATCTCGGGGACGCCGTTGGGGAAGGCGGTCAGGTTCTCGTATATCTGCGTGATGACCGCCGAGGACGCGGTGTCCGTCGACATGATCGGGTCAAGCTCATCGAACGTGCTGTTGATGAGGTTGAGTTCCGATCCGTCGACGTCGTCGTCATCGTCGTCGTC
>CAYRWH010000058.1:0-9452 GCA_964427935.1 uncultured Halobellus sp.
GCGAGTCCACTCCTTCACTCACTTCGTTCGTTCAGTCGTTCCCTCGCGTGGTCCCGCTCGCTCCGCTCACGGGACCCCCGCGAGTACATTTCTGAACGCTAGTGAAGAAATGGCGAGCGGAGCGTTCGCTCGCTCCGCTCACGGGACCCCCACGAGTCCACTTTTGAACGCCAGTGAAAACGGCGAACAGAGCGTGTGCGCTGGCCGACCGCTACTTGCGGTTCGGCAGCGACCCCGGTTCGAGCGACTCCTCCTCGCCGGTGGACACCTCGCGTTCGAATCCGTACAGCACGAGTCCGGTGTTGGCGGTCACGAGGATACCGGTCATCGGAACGGACGCGAACAAATACATCGAGAACCCGATGGACACCGGGATTGCGGCGATCGCTGCCCACAGCGTCGGACGAGCGACGTCGACTCGGGTCGCATCCCAGCGGATAACCACGAAGGCGACGAGCGTCGCAACCACGCCGCCAACTGCGATCGCCGGCGACTCCACGAGAACCATACTGATAGTTGACGGACACGGTCAAAAGAGTTCCGTGCGCGAACGCCAACATCGAGATATACGCCGTTGAGTCAACCGCACCTCGGGCCACGCGGACCGTTATTCTCCGGATGCGAAGTGGTTGTATACGTTCGTGCGTGAACACCGATAACCAACGAATGGACCGACCACGAATCCCCAATACACTCGTTGTAGGCGAATGAGCGGCACCCAAGATATCGACCACGCGGCGACGGCAAAGCGCGAACTCGGTTATTCGCGTTGGTGGCAGATCACGGCCGCCGCCGTGATGATGGCACTCGTAAGCCCGTATCAGTACGTCTGGTCGTCGCTGGAGGGGCCGCTTGCTGCCGACCTCGATGCCTCCCTCTCAGCGCTCGGATTCGTGTTCACGGCGTACGTCGTCGCGATGGCATTGGTCCAGTTCCCGGCGGGCTGGTGGCGTGACCGATACGGCCCGCGAGCGGTGACCCTCGCCGCTGGCGTGCTCGCAGGTGGGGGATACGTCGCGTTGGCGTTTGCGACCGAGCTGTGGCACGTTTACGCCACCTACACGGTCGGCGCGGTCGGGGTTGGGATGGTGTACACGGTCGCGGTCAACACCGCCGTGAAGTGGTTCCCCGACAAGCGTGGGCTCACGACCGGAATTGGAACGATGGCGTTTGCGGCCGGCAGCGCGGCGTTCGTTCCTTTCATTCGGTACATGGTCGCCGGCGACGCGCTCGCGACCGGGCTCTGGACCTCCGGTGCGCTCATCGGCATCGGCATCGTCGTCGGAGCGGTTGTTCTCACCGACCCGCCCCACGGATGGGACCACCCGGACGAAACGGAGACGACGAACTCGGACGCTGAAGCCGATGCTGATGCCGCGACAGATGCCGAAGCCGGTACGGACACCGAACCCAGCACGGATGCAGAACCCAGCACGGATGCTGACGAAGGTGACGTGGACCACGCTGGGAACCGTCAGTACACGTGGCGTGAGATGATCCGAACGTGGCAGTTCTGGGTTATGTACTTCATGTTCTTCGCGGTCAGCGCGGCTGGGCTGATGATCACCGCACGGACGGTCTTGTACGCCGAGGAGGCCGGACTGACCGCGGGAACGGCGACGATAGCCGCGACGCTGCTTCCGGTCGGGTCGGCTGGTGGCCGGCTGATCGTCGGTGCTCTCTCCGACCGATTCGACCGCGAGCGAATCACAGCCGTGTCGTTCCTAATCTGTGGGGTTTCTACCCTCGCTATCGTTGGCTTCGCGGGGATCGGGAGCGGCGTCGGATACGTCCTGACGGTCGCGGTCGCCGTCTTCTTCTGGAGCTCTCAGTTCTCGTTGTTCCCGAGTCTCGTCGGTGACTACTACGGGGCTCGGCACTCCTCGGCAAACTACTCGCTAGTCTACTCCGGTAAGATGTGGGGCGGCGTCTTCGGCGGCGGTGTCGTCGGCTGGCTCGTCGGTGTTATCGGCTGGGACGCTACCTTCCTCGTCGGCGGCGCGCTGGCGCTGGCTGCCGGAGCCGTCGGATTCCTGTTACGGCCCCCCTGACCCGGAGGAGGAGCCAACGCTACGGTTCTACGTCGAGTCTGAGCCGCACCGAGGCACCACCGTCCGAGAGCGCGTCGACGAGGTCGCGATCGAGGTCGGCGGCAGCCGCGTCGGCGTCCACGAGGATCGTCCGTTCGTCGTCCGTGTACCCGCTTGTCCGGCCGACCATCGATCGGTCATCGAGGAGAGTTAACTCCGGATCGCCGCGGCCGACGATCCGCACGGAGTGCGTGTCATTCTCGACACTATCGTCGGCTGACTCCACTGTGATCGTCGCGACGATCGTCGCCTCCGAATCCTGACAGGCAGCCCGAAACGCGGGATCGAAGTCTCGTGGCGTCCGATCGGCGTCGACCGCGAGAATACAGTCTCCGGCCGGGGTAAGCCAGTCGTCGGTCGTGAACTCGAACGTACTCGCGTGTTCGGCAGTCACGTTCTCGTGACCGCGTGCGCGGATGACTTCGGTCACGGTGTCGCGGTCGGCGAGGGGTCCAGCGTCGCTCGGGGCGTCGAAGCCATCCGGCGTGTCGCCGTCGCTCGGGGGGTCGGAGTCGCTCATGTCCATCGGTCGGCGGCGGGCAAAAAAGTCTCTACCGGTCCGCGGGCGCTCGTCGCGAGTTCACATGTCTGCCCCCTCGGCGAGGACTGGGATGAGCCTGGCCGGGTTCTTGGCAAGGACACGGCGCATGTGGTCCTCAGATACGTCGAGCGTTAACACCTCCATTACGCCGACGTTCGGGTGGACATCCGGTGCCCCGGAGCCGAACACGATCCGGTCTGGGTGCTCCAACACGCCGCGCTCCAGAATCTCGCGGTAGCGGACCGCGCTCGTGTCGAGATACAGTCGGTCGTGCTCGTCGAGGAGGTCGAGCGTTCGGTTCATCAGGTCGGCGTCGAGGGGATAGCCGCCGAAGCTGGCGAGAATCACGGGGAAGTCGTACCCCAACAGCTCGCGCTCGACCGCGGCGGGCGGGAACCGCGTCCCGCCGTGGACGATCACGGGTAGATCGGCTGCCTCCAGCCGCGTTAGCACGTCCTCGTTCGGGAGACCGTCGTACGGCGGAACGATTTTGAACCCGTGAAACCGGTCGTCGTAGGAGTACTGTTCGACGTCGTCGGGGCGGGTGTGGTGATCGTCGCGCTCGGCTCGGAGGTTTCGGAGCGTGGCGATGGGGTTGTCTCGTGGATCACGCGGACCATTAAGTCGCGCGAACGCAACGAACGGTCGGTCCACCGAGAGCCGGGCGACCGCGTTGTTCGCCCGGAGGTAACTCTGCCCCGACGCTCGCCGTCCGGGGCTCGCAACGGCTCGAACGATCCCCGCCTGGTGCATCTCGCGCTCCAGCCGCTCGGGGGTGATGTCCCGACCGTGGACCGCGACCGAGGTCTCGTCGGGGTCGAGGGTAGCGTGGGTGTCGACGATCCGGAAATCGTGTTCCAACCCCAGCATTCGACAGTACATCCCACCGGCTCGACATGTGTCTGTCGGTGTACCGCCGATTCGATCGCCAGGACGCCTGGCTACGGGCCCGCGGTCGAGACGATTTTGATCACATCACCCTCCGTTAGCTCGTGTCCCTCTCCGATCCGTCGGGACGAGCGCGCGTCGACCGCATGGAGGTACCCCTCGCCAATGTCGGTGTGGACCGCGTACGCCAGATCTGGCGGGGTCGATCCGCTCGGCAATAGGAACGCGTCGGGCAGCACTGTCCCTGTCCCGTCGGTCCACTTCGAGGCGTCCTGTACCGGATACACAGTTATCCGGCCGAGGAGGTCGTATATCGCCGTGTTCAGCGCGGTCTGGACCCCTGTCCCGCCGTGGGCGGCCATCACGTCGCGGATCGCGTCGAGTCCCTCCCGTTGACCGTCAGAGAGGTCACCCGTGATCTCGAACCCGTCGTCGCCGGGGTCGTAGTCGACGATTCCCGCGTCCGCGCCGCGCCGCAGGGCCCGCTCTCCGTCGGCTGTCGCTGCCACTACCGGCTTCTCGGTCCCTTCACGGATCCGCTCGACCGCATCCGCGGGCGCGGCGTCGACCTTGTTGGCAACAACGACAATCGGCTTGGTCTGGCGGCGGATGACACGCGCGAGTTCCTCGCGGTCGTGATCGGTCCAAGCTTTCGGGTCGGTGGGGTACTCCAGCTCTCGGAGGACCGTCGCCACGTCTGCCTCTGTCGCGCCGAAGCCGGTCAGGAGGTCGGTGACCGTCGCCTCCAGATCGAAGTCGGGCGAGCGGGACTTCCGCTCGACGCTCTCCCAGTTGCGGTCGACGATCCCGGCGAGCCACAGATCCATCTCTTCCTCGATGAAGTCGACGTCGTCGAGGGGGTCGTGACTACCCGGCTCCACCGGTTCACCCTCGGCGTTTGTCGCGCCCGAGGCGTCGACGACGTGCAACACCACGTCCGCGTTCGTCAGCTCGTCGAGAAACTGGTTGCCGAGCCCCTTTCCCTCGTGTGCGCCCGGGACGAGCCCGGCCACGTCGAGGAGTTCGACCGGGACGTATCGTTTCCCGTCGCGGCAGTTCTCCCCTCCGCAGCGCTCATCGCGGTCGAGACAGGGGCAGTCCGTACGGACGTGTGTTACGCCTCGGTTCGCGTCGATTGTCGTGAACGGATAGTTCGCGACATCGACATCCGCCATCGTCGCGGCGGTATAAAAGGTGGACTTGCCGGCGTTCGGCTTTCCCGCCAGCGCGACCGTGATCATAGCGGAAGGTTGCGGCGGGACGAAAAGCGCCTTTCGGTCGGCGAGCGGACGCCGATAGTCAGCTACGCGCTGTGAACGCCGATAGCACTAATCTTTGGCCAGTCGACGACCGATTCGAGTGCGAGCGTCAGTTCGCCGTCGTCAACCTCGGTCGTGAACGTTTCGTCGTACGCGGTGGCCGGTCCGGCCGCTTCGAGAATATCGAACGCTTCCAACACGAGCTCGTCGTTGAGGCTGATATCCATTACTCGTTCACCGATATCCGCCTCCTCGTCCTCGTAGAACGACTCCGCGAAGTACAGCGTAACCTCGTACGTCCCGTTCTCGAACGGGACCGTGTACTCGATGTCAGACTCGTCGACGCCGTGGTCCTCGCTTCCGTAGAGGTCGTCGAACTCGGTCCCCTCGACATCGGGGATGAAGTTCCCGCCGTCGACGTCGCCCTCAACCCCGATCAACGGGTGGTCGCTTACGAACGTGATGCCATCGGCCTCGACGTCGTCGACGACGCCGCCGGAGGCGTTGTATCCCCACGGCGCAGACAGCGGTTCGGAGACGGTTGCGTCAACGGTGAGCTCTGGGTCGGCGCTCTCATCGAACGCACCGTATGCGACCGTCACGGTGAGTTCGCTCTCACCGTCGTCGTCCGGCACCTCGAGTTCCCACGAGATATCTTGGCTCGCTCCCGCGGACAGCTCGTCGAACTCCGTTCCGTTCTCGTCGATGACCTCCCAGCCGTCCGGCGGCGTGAGCGTAACGGATCCGTCCTGAACCGCCACGTTGTACGGGTTCTCAAGCGTTCCCGTGACAGTGGTCGTCCCCGGAACAAACGTTAGCGAGTCGTCATCAACGGTCAAAAGCGGGTCGGGATCCGCAAGCAGCGGGGTGACAGTCAGCGTCCCCGACAGCTCCTCGTCGTCGATCCCAACGACGTGGGAGTAATTGTCAGGGTCGAGATCGGCGGTGTCAACGCTGAACGAAACGGTCTCGCTTTCGTCTCCGTCGAGAGAAACGTCCTCGGCACCGAGTTCGTCACCGTCGACCGTGGCGGTAACTGTCCGTGTTCCCTCCTCACCACCAGTGTTCTCGACGGTGACGCTGACGGTTGGTTCGTCACCACGAGCGACCGTTGCTTCCGTCGGATCGAGGTCACGTACCGCGAAGCTTGCGGCCTCCGTGTCGTCTCCCTCTCCGTTTCCGGAATCGTCGGTCTGGCCATCATCGGTTGGTTCGTCCCCGTTCTCGTCTTCGTCTCCGAGACAGCCGGCCAACACGCCGGCGACCCCGGTTACTCCGACTGCCTGTAGAAACTGACGCCGGTCTCTGTTCTCGGTGTCTCCGTCGATTCGATCATCTGGTAGCGACATCAACTAAGTATTCTGGAAGACCATTATAAATGCTGGTGTATAATTACTTCATACGATTCCTTTGAGACGAAATCGGCAGCCCACTCTCGGCAGGGTCGCTACTTTCGCGCGACGATCCGGAGCACGTCCTCGTCGGCAAGCTCGTGGCTTTTCCCGACCTGCTGGTCGTCGTGTTTCGCGCTCGGTCCTGACACCCGCGCGAATTTGAATCGCTCGTCGAACTCACCGCCGATCTTTGTACACGCGTCGCCAACCGTGTCGCCCTCAAAAAGGACCAGTGGTTCTTCGTAGTCGACTCCACGACCGGGCTTGTCCATATAAATACGGATGAGACCAAGCTCCTCCCAGAGCCGCTCTTTTAACCCGTCGAGCCCGCGCTCCTCCTCAGCCGAGATGAAGATCACCTCTTCTGGGTCGAGCGCTCGCTCGCGAAGCTCCTCCTTGACGGTCGGAAGGTACGACTTGTCGATGAGATCTGCCTTGTTGACCGCGACCATCGAGGGGAGATACACCCGATTGTCCATTACTGCGTCGACGAGTTCGTCGATCGTGAGGTCGTGGGGGATCGTCACCTTCGCGTTGACGTAGCCGTACTCGCGAAGGACCTGTTTGATCGTCTCCTCGTCGAGGCTCACCTCGTCGCTCATTGTCACCCCGATCCCGTCTTTGTGCGTCTTCCGGACGTTGATGTTCGGCGGCTCGGTGTCGATCCGGATGTTTGTCGCGTACAACTCCTCGCTCAGTCGGTCGTACTGCTCTATCTCGAACACCGAGAGCATAAACACGACCAGATCAGCGGTTCGAACGACCGAAAGCACCTCCTTCCCGCCCCCGCGCCCGCCCGCGGCCCCCTCGATCAACCCCGGCACGTCGAGAATCTGGATGTTCGCGCCACGGTACTTCAGCATGCCCGGATTGACATCGAGGGTCGTGAACTCGTAGGAACCGACCTCGCTGTCGGCGTTGGTGAGGGCGTTTATTAGCGTTGACTTGCCAACGCTCGGGAACCCGACGAGCGCGACGGTGGCATCACCGTGTTTTTCGACCGCGTAGCCGTGACCGCCACCGGCGGAGGACTGGTTCTCCAGTTTCTCCTTTTTTTCCGCGAGCTTCGCCTTCAGCCGTCCGATATGAGCCTCTGTAGACTTGTTATAAGGGGTTTCGGCGATCTCCTCGCGGAGTTCTTCGATCTCTGCTTCCAGTCCCATCGGTAGTATCTCGGCCGCTCGACTCGTTAAAAGTGTTCCTTCGGCGGCGACTCCACGCTGTGATCATCAACCTCCCCGGTCCGCGTTGCGCCCCGCTTCGACATCCTGCTCGTCTTCGGCCCCGATCAGCCGATGACGCCGACGAGTAGTTGAATCGTGATCAGCAACAAAAATACCAGCCCGGCGGCGAATGACCCGGCTGCGACGCCGTGTGCGTTTCCGAGGCCGCGGCCCCGAGTTCCGAAGTAGGCGCCAAGGAAGACGAACGCAGTCAGGAGTAGCCCCACGGCGGCGTACGTGACGCCGAGGAGCGTGTCGGAGAGTCCATCTGCGAGTCCGAAGTCGCCGACAGCGAGTACCGCAAGCGCACCGACGCCGAGCGTGATGACGACGAACCCGATCGACCAGACTGCGGGCGTGCGAGCGACCTCGGAGAGACGGTTCGTCATCGCCCCGTACCTGTCGACTGACTCGTCGGATCCCGGCGGGACGCGCTGACCGCCAATCCGCGCGATGGCGAGAAACGTCCCGACGACGAGCAGCCCCATCAGCGCCGTACTCAAGAGGGTAAGCGAAACCATGATGTCCTCGTTACTGTTCGGTCCGCTCGCGCGTACAAATAGCCTTCGTATGTCCCGCCGGTGGTAGCTCCGTTTGCCCGCCGGTGGTACCGGTTCCCCCTCCCGTCCGCGCCCGTACACAAGAGTTAACTTCACCATCGCCAAGGAAGTCACAAGAGCAGAGAGACGAACATGATAGATTCACTTATCCTGCAAGGGGGAGCCGACTGGCGCGCGCAGGCGGAGGTTTTCGACGAGATATTCTTCGTCTTCCTCGCGCTGGGCACGCTCGTGGGCATCATCGTGGTCGCGTACACGCTGTTGAACATGTACAAGTACCGCGATGACGGCAGCGAACCGAAGGCGGACTTCGACGCCCCGGTTGTGGGCGAACTGCCGACCGGACAGGGCGGTCCAAAAGCAAAGAAGCTCTTCCTCTCGTTCGGGTTGAGCGCGATCGTCGTGATCAGTTTGGTCGTGTACGCGTACGGGCTCCTCCTCTACGTTGAGGAGGGACCTGACTCCGACGGCGAGGGCGACATTGAGATCGTCGTCGAGGGATACCAGTACGCGTGGGACTACTACTACGAGAACGGCCACATGGAGACCAACGAGCTGATCGTCCCCGCCGACCAGCGGATCGACATCGCCGTGACATCACGCGACGTGTGGCATAATTTCGGGTCATCAGAGTTGCGGATAAAATCCGATGCCATCCCGGGTGAGACCGCGACGAACTGGTTCTCAGTCAGTTCTGAGGAGGTCGAAGCCCAGGGTGGAGAGGCGAATTTCCTCGTCGAGTGTTTCGAACTCTGTGGCTCGGGCCACTCGATCATGAAAGGTGAGATCACGGTGATCCCACAAGACGAGTGGGAAGAGTGGTACGAAGACACCGAAGCGGACGAGGAGGGTCAAGAGATATGGGAAGACCACTTCCAGGAGGAGGGTAGCTAATGGCTGAGCTTCCACCGACGACCTCCGTCAAGCGCTGGCTCGTTACGACGAACCACAAAGACATTGGAATCCTCTACGCGATCACGGCGCTGTTTTTCCTGCTTTTCGGCGGCGTGCTCGCGCTGCTGATCCGCGTTCAGCTCTGGGATCCGGCGAGTCACGTCCTCTCGGGGCTGGCGTACAACGAGGCCGTCACCGCACACGGGCTCATAATGGTCTTTTGGTTCCTCTCGCCGTTCGCATTCGCCTTTGCGAACTACTTCGTGCCCCTCCAAATCGGGGCTGATGACCTCGCGTTCCCTCGGCTGAACGCCCTGTCGTACTGGATGTACCTGTTCTCCGGGATCCTGCTCGGGATCAGCTTCTTCCAGGGTGGTACGCTCGACGCGGGCTGGACGATGTATGCCCCGTTGAACGTCCCCATGTACACGCCGAGCATCGGCTCCACGGGAGCGGTGCTCGCGCTGTTCATGTTCGTCATTGGCGTCACCGCGTCGACGGTGAATTTCCTTACGTCGATACATCACTCCCGTGCTGAGGGGATGGGGATCATGGACATGCCGATGTTCACGTGGTCCATCCTCGCGACCGTCTGGATGATGC
>CAYRWH010000059.1:0-9442 GCA_964427935.1 uncultured Halobellus sp.
CCCGCGGCATCTTGGTCCGGAACCAAGTGCTCTGTCCGCTGAGCTACGCGCCCTCGGGAACGCGTATTCCGGGCGAGCGTTTAACGCTTCTGACTCCGGGCCTCATGACGGTCGGTTCTGTCGTCGACCACCTCACTCGAACGTCGAATCGGCTCGCATAGTTCCTCCGTTCACAGTGGCTCGGCAATCGCATCGCGTGAGTCGCACACGTGTCGTTACAAGCGGCGGGCAGCGGAGCGGTGTGTCATTTCAAAAGCGTGCCCGGTCGTTTCGGGTATCAGAAGGCATATACACTGTTAGTAGAAATATACAAACAGAGTAGATGGTGGGTCAGCAACGTTCCCGGATGGAGGGTACAGCATCGACGGTCGTCGCAGTCACGCTGCTCGTGGTCGTTGGAATGGTCGCGCCTGTCATCGGCGTGGGCGGACCGGCGACCGTCGCGGCACAGAGCAACGGGACGAACGAATCGACCGTTGAAGGACTCGCCGAGTTGGACGTCAGCGCACCCGACAACCGGTTCGACCCCGGCGAGGAGGGAACACTCGACCTGTTCGTGAGCAACGACGGCGAAGTGATCGACGACGGCGAGACCCACCCCGAAGAGGCGATCGACCGTGCGACTGAGGCCCGCTCGGTGAGCGTTGAGGTCGAGCGGTCCGCGTTCACGCCGGTCGAAGTCCGGACGGACGAACAGTCGCTCGGAACGATTGCGAGTGGCGACACGTCGGGTGCTGCCCCGTTCGATATCAAGGTCGATGACGACGCCGACGCGGGCACATACGAACTCGACGTGACGATCGAGTACACGGACGCCACGTCGGTCACTTACCAACGCGACGAGGAGGGTGAGCTCCAGTTCCGCGAGAACACCGTCTCGTTCACCGAGCAACTCACCGTACAGATCCACATCGACGGCGAGGCCCGGTTCGAGGTAACCGATCGCGACCACGATGTCACCGTGGGTGATGCAGGTGACTTCGAACTCGAACTCGAGAACGTCGGCGACGAGGACCTGACGGACGCCACGGTGTCCGTCACCTCTCTCGATGGCGACCTCTCGTTCGGAAGCGATGGGCAGGGCTCCCAGACGTTCGTCGGCGACTGGGATGCCGGGAACGCAGTCGATCTCGTGTTCCGCGCGGCAGCCGCAGACGCCGCGATCCAGCGGGCGTATCCGGTCGAAATCGAGATCCAGTACGATGACGAGGACGGCGATGAGGCCACCCGAACCCTCCTCACCTCGCTGACCCCCGAAGAGGAACAGACCTTCGAGGCAGAGCTGCTCGATCACACCGTCGCTATCGACGACGATGGTATCATGGAGTTCAACGTTACCAACCACGGTCCGGAAGACGCGACCGCAACGTCGATCAGCGTCTCCGCGCCGGATGGGGCAATCGACATCGGAGCAAGTGCCCAAGACGCCGACCTCGGCGGCGCAGAGATTCAAGGGGTGGAACTCGGGGGGTTCGACGGCGGCGGTGACGGCGGCGGTGGCGCGGGTGTCGGCGAGTCAGAAGCGTTCGTCGGTGATCTGCCGGCAGGCGAGTCAACCACGCTTCGGTTCCTCGGGAGCGCGAGTTCGGACGCCATCGAGCGGGAGTACACGCTGGAGGTGACCGTCGAATACGAGGACGACGACGGAAACGAGCGGTCCGAGCGGACGCTGAAACTCGGATTCCAGCCGATCGCCGAGCAGACCTTCGCGATGGAAGATGTTGAGAGTTCGCTGTACGTCGGTGAGGACGGCGATCTTACCGGCGAACTCGTCAACACGGGCGATCGTGCGGTCGACGGCGTTGTCCTCCAAGTCGACTCTGGGCCTGACACGCTTGCCGTGAGAGAGACACAGTACGCGGTCGGCGGTCTCGAACCCGGGGAGGCCGAGCCGGTATCCTTCCGGATCGGCGCGACCGGGGAGGCCGAGCCCGGTCCCCGGACGATGGAATTCAGCGTTCGGTACCGCAACGTCCACGCCGACATCCGGGAGAGCGGCACCATAGACGTTACCGCCGAGGTACAACAGCGGCGCGATCGGCTCCAAGCAGAGGCAGTCAACGGCTCGCTCGCGCCCGGCACCGCCGACGTGGTCGAGTTCGACGTGTACAACAACGACGACCAGACGCTTCGAAACGTCCGGATGAAGCTGTTCACGAACAGTCCACTGGACAGCGGCGACTCGGAGGCGTTCATCCCAGAGATCGCGCCCGGCGAGACGGAGCGGATCGCCTTCGAACTCGAAGCTGACGACGGCGCAGTTCCGCGAACCTACCCCGTCTCGATGGACTTCCGGTTCGACGACGAGCGCAACGACACGCAGATGTCTCGGACACAGAACGTGCCCATACAGGTGATCGAGGTCGACGACGACGGCACGTCGATATTCGGAATCGGTCTCCTCCTGTTGGTGCCGCTCGTGGCCGTCGCAGCGGTTGGGTGGCGTCGCTACGGTGGAGACGGCCTCCCGTTCGGTGACGATGAGGGGGCAGCCGCCAGCAACGTGGACGCCGACAGCAACGTGAACACCAGCAGCAACGTGGACAACGATGGGTTCGATCCACTTGCTGATGACGGACCAGCGAACAGTGCCACAGGAGGAGTCACTGATCTGTCGGAGGGTGGCGATATCGAGGGACACGGCCCCAACGAGTCGGACGAGCGCTAAGCATGAACAAGGGGTACAGGCGGGTCGTCGAGGCCGTCAACGAGCTGGTGACTGGTCGACCGAAGCTGGTCGTGGTCGCGTTTCTCGTCCTGACTGGCGCGTTTGCCGGAGGACTAACGGCTGTCGAGGCGGATCCCGATATCGACGCGTTCACCGAAGGGATCCCCGAGCAGGACGCGCTCGACCGCGTGAACGAGGAGTTTGAGCCGTCCTTCGAGGAGGATGAGACGTCGGTTCAACTCATCCAAGAGGGAGACGTGCTCTCCCGAAGCGGGATCATCGCGATGCTCGAAGTCGAACACCGGTTGGAGGACCACTCGGATCTCGATGTCCGTGGCTCGTCGAGTGTCGCGGCTGCCGTCGCCGAGCAGCTCGACGAGGACGCGGAGACGGCCGAGGCACGGCTTCGCGCCGTCGAGGACGCCACGGAAACTGAGGTTCGCGCAGCATCGAGGGAGCTGTTGGCGGAGCAGCCGGGTCGTGCCCAGTCGCTGAGTGACGACCTCAACACGATGGATCCGTCCGCCTCCGCGACGATCACGGTGGTTGATTTCGCGGAGGCACCGGATACCGAAGCAGAAATGCAGCTACTTTCGCGGATGGAGACCGTCGCTGACGGGGTTCACGGTGATTTCACCGTGTTCACCGGCGCGCTCGTCGACGTCGAAACTGAGCAAGCGATGGTCGACTCGCTTGTGCTCGTCGTCCCCGCTGTGTCCGGGCTGATCCTGCTGTTCCTTGTCGTCGCCTATCGCGACCCGTTCGATCTGACGCTTGGTCTGGTCGCGCTGGTAATGGCGGTTATTTGGACGTTCGGCTTCGCCGGACTCGCCGGGATCCCGTTCACGATGATGACGGTGGCAGTTCCGCCGCTGTTGCTCGCGGTGGGGATCGACTTCGGCATTCACGCGGTCAATCGGTATCGAGAGGAACGCGTTCAGGGGTACGGGATCCGCGACTCGATGATGCGCGCCAACGAGCAGTTGCTCGTCGCCTTCTTCATCGTTACGGGGACGACTGCCATCGGGTTCGGAGCAAACCTGACGAGTGACCTCGGCCAGATTCAGGAGTTCGGTCTCGTCACCGCTATCGGAATCGTGTTCACGTTGCTGATCTTCGGGGTTTTCGTGCCCGCTGCGAAGGTACTCATGGACGAGTACCGGCAGGGAACCGCGATACCCGAGTTCGGAACCACGCCGCTCGGTGACGAGGACTCGGCGCTCGGGCGGGTGTTACCGGTTGGGTTGTTCGTGGGACGAAAAGCGCCGGTCGCCATGCTAGCCGTGATCCTCGTGGCGACCGTCGGAGCCGGCGTCGTCGCTACCGACGTCGAGACGGAGTTCGACGACGAGGACTTCCTCCCGTACGAGGAGCTCCCACCGTACGTCGCCGTCACTGGCGTCGTCGACGCCGACGACTATCGTGCGACCGAGACGATCAACTTCCTCGGGGACAACTTCGAGACCGGCGAGGAGGACCAAGTGACGATATACGTCGAGGGGCCAGCAGACGCCGATCACTCGCTGGAGTCCGCCTATCGTGCGGGAACAGACCCACCGGATACATTCCTCGAAGAAGACGGACAGGCACTCGCCGAGAGCGTGCTCGATCCAATGAACACGCTCGCCGCACAGGATCCCGAGTTTGGTCAGCTCGTCGCCCAGAACGATATGAGCGGTAACGGAGTTCCGGACCGAAACGTCGACCTGGTGATGGACGAACTCCTTGCGTCACCGGTCGGCGACTGGGCCGCGGAGTATGTCACTGAGGACCGTACTGCGATGCGATTCGTCTACGACGTTGAGGCAGACGCGACCGAGGAGGCGGTCGTCGACGACGCCCGGTCGGTCGCCGGTGACTTCCGGGAGGACGCGATCGCGACCGGCGACATCGTCGTTATTCGTTCGGTGATGGACCTGCTGTTCGCCTCGGCGATCGTGAGCCTCGCGACCGCGCTGGGAGTGACAGCGGTGTTCCTCGTGGCCGTGTACTGGATATTGGAACGTCGACCGTCGTTAGGGATCGTCAACGTTGCCCCAATCGTAGTCACCGTCGCCTTCTTGGCGGCAACGATGGTCGTCCTCGATATCCCGTTTAACGTCCTGACAGCGACGATCCTCTCTATTACCATTGGGATCGGTGTTGCCTACTCAGTTCACATCACCCACCGGTTCATCGACGAGTTCAACAAGGTCGGCGACGCCGACACAGCGATATTGCGGACGCTTCGCGGTACCGGGGGTGGCGTGACCGGGAGCATGGTCACAACGACGGGTGGAGTCGGCGCACTCGTGTTGTCCGCGACGCCGCTGCTCGCCCAGTTCGGCCTCCTGACATCGTTGAGCGTGATCTATTCGTTCCTGGCAGCGGTGATCGTCCTCCCACCGGCGCTGCTCGTCTGGGAGCGGTACTTCGGCTGGACACACGAGGAACGAGGCGGCTCAGACACACAGACTTAAGCCATCGACCCGACGACACACAGATCACGAGTGGTTCACCGTATGTCGAACGAAACGGAACGCCGGTCGCCGACACGCCAACTGTACTCTACCGCTCTCGTCGAGCGGTCGGGTCGTGTCCGCCGTATCGGGAGCGTCTCGACATGAGCGGTGAGACGGGTGACGGCCGGAACGATTCCGACGGATCACGTCCTGAGGGGAAGCAGCCGGAAGCGGAGGCTCGAACGGCGCTCGAACGCCTTGGGCTGTCGACGTACGAGGCCGGCGTCTTCGTCGCGCTTGAGAAACTTGGTCAGGGGACCGCCCGCGAGATCGCCGAAACGACGGATGTGCCCCGGTCGCAGGTGTACGGGGCCGCAGAGGGGCTTCAAGAGCGAGGGCTCGTCGACGTCCAACAGGCGTCGCCAAAGCGGTTCAGGCCGGTGCCGCTGTCGGAAGCGGAAGAGATGCTCCACCGCCAACAGGACCGACGGCGCGAGCAGGCGTTCGACCGGCTCGAAGCCATCGAGCCGGACCGCCGCGACGACGACGAACGCAAGGAAGAGGTGTGGACGATGGAGGGGCGCGAGGCCATAAGCGAGCGGATCCGTTCGCTCGTCGCCGACGCAACGGAGTCGGTCGTGTACGCCGCCGAGTTGCGCAACCACGACGAGGTGACCGACGAGGCGTTGTTCGCAGCCGTGGAAAGCGGCGTCGAACCAGTCGTCGCGAGCTCTGACCCGGAGATGCTGTCGCGATACGCGGAGACGGCCGTTCAAACTGTGCCGGTGCCCGACGACGCCCACGAGGCCGAGTTACCGGTGGTCCGACTGCTCGTCGTCGACGGCGAGACGGTGTTGCTGGCCGTCAAAAGCGAGGGGACGACTGAGGCGGAGGTCGCCTTCTGGAGCCGTCGGACGGCGTTCGCACGGGTTCTCAAGATGCTGATCGATAGCTGGCTCGTCGCCCCAAATACGTAGGACGAACGGCCGAGGCGATTCAGATCGAGGGGCACCGAACCGATACGACAGCGACGATGACGAACGCCGATCGGTGACGACGGACTCCGTCGCGCACCACACCATTCTCAGTGGTGATAATTGACGGGAGTGAGTTTATATGCGTCCGGGCGTAGCGGCGTACAAGCGAGATGACCCTCCGACCGATGGACGACCCTCACGCCGCAGAAACACCCACGACACCGAACGCGGACCGATTCCTCGCAGCCGTCGCCGTCGACGGCGAAGTGGTGTTCGCAGGGCCGTCCGTCCCTTCGGTTCTCGGTGTCGACCGTGAGCGACTCGTCGGAGACGACTTCGTCGACCGCGTCCATCCGAACGACCAATCCGCGGTCTCGGACGCGCTGTCGGCGGTCGCGGTCGAGCGGCAGGCGGTCCACCGAATCCAGCACGCAAATGGTGGGTACATCTGGGTCGAGTCAGTCGTCGACGACGACCTCGCGCCACAGTTCGGCGGACGCGTCGTCACCAGCCGGCGCGTCGACATCGACGGGACGTTTCCAGAGCGGTTCCGGGCGTTCCTCGAATACGGTACGGACATCGTCACCGTCGTCGATGAGGACGGGCGGGTACGATACGAGAGCCCCTCAGTCGAGGAAGTCCTAGGCTACGAGCAGGGGTCGCTCGTCGGGCAGTCCCCGCTCGGATACGTCCACAGCGCCGACCGTGATCGGGTCACCGAAGAGTTCTACCGCGTGCTCGCAGAGCCCGAGACCGAGTCGACGCTGGAGTACCGGTATCGGACCGCCGACGGCGACTGGGTCTGGTTGGAGTCGCGAACCCGGTCGTTACCGAACGATGCGGCCGTTGGACATCTCGTCATTAACTCCCGAGACATCACCGAGCGGAAACGGCGGGAGCGGCGGCTCACGGACCGAAACGAGCGGCTCGATCAGTTCTCCAGTATCGTCTCACACGACCTCAGGAACCCACTATCCGTGGTCCGGGCGTCAATCGAGATGGCACAACACAAAGACGATACCGAGCCACTGGAGCGTGGTGAGCGCGCAGTCGATCGGATCGAACGACTCGCGACCGAGCTGTTAACGCTCGCGCGGCAGGGTAACGGGATCGACGATCCGGCAGAGTTCCGGCTCGAAGGCGTCGCTCGGGAGGCGTGGGACACCGTCGGAACGGAGAAAGCGGACCTCGTTGTCGGACAGGACGCCGAGATTTGCGGCGACCGGAGCCGACTGAGGCAGGCCCTAGAGAACCTGTTCCGGAACTGTGTCGAACACGGCGGCTCGGAGGATCTTATCGTCGTCGTCACTGCCACCGATCGAGGGTTCGTCGTCGCTGACGACGGCCCCGGAATCGACCCCGACCACGAGCCGGAGGTGTTCAAGTCGGGGTTCACCACCCAAGAAGACGGGACGGGCTACGGGCTCGACATCGTGCGTGGGATAGTGGAAGCACACGACTGGAACATCGCGCTCACCGACTTCGAGACGGTCACGAGAGACGCGGTCGACTGCCCCACTCCGGACGGTGCCTGCTTCGAAATTCGAGCACCGACGCGGGAAGATGTAATCCCCGCAATCCCCGACAGTGGCTCCGCGGATGGCAACCAGAAGCTAACGTGGATCGATCGCTGACTCTCCTACTCTCCGCTGGACGCCTCGTCCGGACACGCGCTCGCGCTCTGGAAGATACGTAGTGGCGTCTCGGAGTCCGGGTCGTAGACGACCCGAGCGTCGAGACAGTCGGTGTCCGTTCCCTCCTCGAACGCTGCTCGTGAGCGCTCACCGCCAACCCGGACGTGGAGCGTCACGTCACCCTGCTCGGCAGGGAGTTCGGGGGTGATCGTCCGACGATACGGCGACGTGTCGTCTCCTGTGTCCGTCGAATACGACTCCCAGTGGACGATCTCTCCGTTCCGCTCCACGAGAAGACGAAACTCGTGCGGCTCGTCGTCGAAGTTCACTGCCGATATCTCGGATACAACCACGCCGTCTCCCGAGACATCCGGGTCCTCGGAGCCGTCCGCACCGGCACAGCCAGCCAGCGCGACACCGACCACGCTGGCGGCGAACGCACGTCGACCGACCGGTCGACTTGTTCCGTGTTCCATAGCCGTCGTTCGAACCCAACCCGCAAAAGGATCCGTCAGACGAAGAGCAGACGGAAAGCTGACGGCAGGTACCCCCGTCGCGTTTATTCCGGTGGCGGCCCACCATCCACCGTGACACCCGTCGAAACGACGATCCGCCCGGTCGAACGTGCCGACCTCCTCGACGTGATCCGGATCGAGCGGACCTGCTTCTCGGATCCGTGGGCGTACGACGCCTTCGAACGACTGCTCGACGAGCCGGGGTTCCTCGTCGCCGAACGGGACGGGGCGATTGTCGGGTTCGTCGTCGGCGATGTCACGCCGAATGCCGGACGGGACATTGGCCATATCAAGGACCTCGCGGTTCGACCCGACTCACGAGGGCGAGGTATTGGGAGAGCGCTCCTCCGTTCGGGACTCGCCCAGCTCCGTACCGCCGGCGCAGCGGTCGTCAGACTGGAGGTCCGCGAGAGCAACGAGGCCGCACGCTCGCTGTACGCCGACGAGGGATTCGAACCGATCCGGCGGGCGGCGAACTACTACCGCGACGGTGAGGACGCGCTCGTGCTCGTCGTCGATCTCACAACGTGGGCGAGCAAGGAGTGAGATCGACACAGACACACCGAACGCGGCGGCCACCAAACCCGGCCCCCGCTTCCGCTTTTGATAAGGCTTAGTGTCCGGGGGGTGAACGAAAGGGTATGAGTTCGGTTCCCGAACGATCCGAGATCGATGAAGCGTACAAGTGGGACCTCGAAAGCATCTTCGAGGACGACGAGGCGTGGACGGCAGCCTACGAGGAGATCGGGGACCGAATCGACGAGCTACGGGCGTACGAGGGGCGCGTCACGGAGAGCGCAGAAACTCTGCTCGAACTGTTACAGCTCCGTGAGGAGGTGTTCCGCGAGCTGGCCCGTGTCGCGACGTACCCGCGGCTCCGAAGCGCCGAGGATACCCGGGATCAGGAGTATCAGGCGATGGCGGCGAAGGCGTCGTCACTCCGCTCCGAGGCGTCGAGCGCGACCTCCTACTTCGAGCCCGAACTCCAGTCGCTAAGCGAGGAGGACGTCGAGGCGTTCATCGAGGCCGAGCCCGAACTCGCGACCTACGAACACTACTTCGACGACGTGTTGCGGATGAAACCACACACGCGGTCGACCGAGGTCGAGGAGGTGCTCGCCGAGCTGTCGGAGGTCACCGACGCACCGAGTGAGATCTACTCGATGCTGACGAACGCCGACATGACCTACGGCGTCGTCGAGGATCC
>CAYRWH010000060.1:0-6250 GCA_964427935.1 uncultured Halobellus sp.
CGTTCCGCGCTCTTGTGTCCGGCCACCAAGTGTTTCGAAGTCGAAGTTATCGAACGCAGCGGGCCGGTGTCCTTCGACAGCGTAGACGTACAGCGCAGTCTTTGCGACGCCCCAAATAGTCTGGCTGAGCAGGTACGTGAACGCAATTACGCCGCCCAGCAGAAGGAGAGCGAGTAAGATACCCGGTCCGGGGAATACGGCTGCGACGGGAACCGAGACGGCGAGCGCGCCCAACGCAAGGACGATTCCGACGAGGGTAACAATGAGCGTGATACCGAACCCAGCACCAAGCGTCTCCCCCCACGTGTCCCGGAACGCACTGGCGCTTTTCGAGAACATCGAAGTCACGGACACGTTCTCGAAGACGATGACAGGAACGATGAAGAACGTCAGTATCGACCAGCCGACGGCGAACAGGGATTGGAGTATCCCGGCAACCGGGTTGTCGGAGTCCTCTATTGTCTTGAGTACGACGCTGATCGTTGCGGAGATCAGCGACCAGATGACGATCGGCCCGAGCCGGCTGCGGACGGCTGTGATGCTCCCGATGACATCCGGTTCGCGGTCGTGAAACACCTCGTTGGTCGCGTGGACGAGTGCGGCCGCCGCGTACGTGCTTACGAACGTCGTCACGAAGTAGACGACGAACAGGGCGATGTACTCCAGACCGCTCCCGATCAGATTCGCAATCACTATCGGGACAAAGAGCACGATGAGGAAAGCCGCGCTCGCGACTCCCGCGAGTAGTGGGAAGATGAGGAGGTTCGGGTGGTCGCGTATGACCTCTGCGCTGTCTTTCGTGAGGGTCCACCCGGTCTTGACTCGGTCGAAGAATCCCGGTCTACCGGAGCGTGTACCGAATGACATGGGTTCTCCTGTGCCGGCATGTAATATAAGAGTACGTATGGACGTGAACGAATGCGCGTCAGACGGTGACACGACAGCGGTTGCGAATGCGCGTCAGACGGTGACACGACGTGGGTTTTCGGTCGTGAGTCGCCGAACAGTAAGGACCGGAACGGGACACGTCCGAACGATGCGTTCTGCGACCGACCCGATCAAGAAGCGGTTTTCACCGTGTCGGCCACGCGTTCCAGTCACAACGACATCGGCATCGAGAGAGCGAGCGTATTCGATGATCTCGTCTGCGGGTCGACCCTCTCGGACCTCAGTGGTAACATCGAGTTCGTCGTCACGTTCCTCGGCTAGATCGATGACATCTTCGAGCGCTCGCGAGCCGTGTTCATCAAGCGCGTTTCGAAGGTCCTCACGAACCGACTCAGGAGACGATCCGACTTCGTCGTCGTCGATAACGTACAGCGCATGGACCGTTGCGTTGAACCGGGCCGCGAGATCGGTCGCGACCCGGATCGCTCTGGTCACGCTCTCGGAACCATCCGTCGCGACCACAACCGTATCGAACATGTGGTTCCGTTCGACGACACCAAAGTTAAAAGGATGCGATCAGTGTGCTGACCTGAACCAATGGGCTCCAACGGATGGATTTCCGGTACCTGTGCGGCCGGTCGTGTCCACATATCCGACCGCATTTATAAGTGATCCCGTGAGAATCCGTGGAGTATGAGTTGGCACGCTATCGCCGCCGTCGACGACGCGGTTGAGGCCACTCGCCGGTTCCTGTTCCCCGTCAGCCTGATCCGCTGGACGGTGCTGGCCCTCCTCGTCTTCCTGATGAGTTCTGTTAATACGAACGTGTCGCTACCGATCGTTCCCGACGCAGATTTTACCCTGTTTCCAGAGGGGGTAGTGCCAAGTTCGGCCGTTTCCGGGCTCGATACCGGAATACTTGTTTCTGTTGTCTTGGTGTTTGCCGGCCTCGGTGTGCTCGTTTCGGTCGCCACCCTCACATTTCGGCTGGTGTTTTACGACGCGCTACGGACGAACCAGATCCGAGTCTGGGCACCGTTCGTCGCCCACTTTCGGCAAGCATTCGGCCTGTTCGTCTTCTCGTTCGTCATCGGCCTCGTCTTGATTGCTCCCCTCGTGATCGCGATCACCGCCTTAACGACCGTCGGGTGGGGGCCCGCTGACGCCGTCGGCGAGGTCGTTACGGGGCTCTCCGGCTGGATAGTCGGGGTTCTGCTCTTCCTCGGTGGTCTGTTTACCCTTCTGATGGTTCTCGGAATCCGATTCACCTACGAGTTCGTCGTCCCGGTAATGGTTCATCGAGACGACGGGGTGATAGCTGCGTGGAGTCGGTTCTGGCCGACGCTTCGGGAATCGTGGACGGAGTTTCTTCTGTACCTCGTCGTTCACTTCTTTCTCGGTGTCGGGATATCGGTTGCCGAGGGCATCGTTTTCCTGTTCGTCGGAGGGCTGGTTCTCGTCCTCGGCGCAGTTGCGCTTCTCATTGTAGCGGCACTTCTCGGAGGATTCTCCGCAGTGACTGGAACGACTGTCGGCGTCGCGGCAATCGTGTTCGTCGTCGCTATCGGACTCATCGCCCTGCTGCTCGTGTTTCTCCCGGTCAGGCTTGTCACTCGCACGTACCTGATCACCTATGAGCTCTCGGTACTCGGTCGCGTTGACCCCGACCTCGCGATGCTCGATCCATCTATCGACCCGTCCGTGGACTCATCCGGTGATCCGGACGATGCGACGCCCGCCGGACCATCCAGATAGCACCGAGTCCACGACTCTCCGTACCTAGTGTTTTCTATTGTTTAGACGTTCGTCGAAATAGACGTTCGACGAGTACAGATAGTTTTTTACTCTGTTCACGAAAGGGAGAACTCATGGGACTGGACGACGACGCACGGGAGTACCATCGGATGGATCCGCCGGGGAAGATTGAGATATCGACCACGAAACCGACAAACACGCAGCGTGACCTCTCGTTGGCCTACTCGCCGGGTGTCGCTGCGCCGTGTCGGGACATCGCTGCCGATCCGGAGTCCGTCTTTGAGTACACGGCGAAGGGGAACCTCGTGGCGGTCGTCTCAAACGGCTCCGCGGTGCTCGGACTCGGCGACATCGGGGCGTCGGCATCGAAGCCAGTTATGGAGGGAAAAGGCGTTCTCTTCAAGCGGTTCGCCGATATCGATGTCTTCGATATCGAGCTGGATATCGACGCGGTCGACCCGTTCTGTGAGGCTGTGTCGGCGATGGAGCCGACGTTCGGTGGCGTGAACTTGGAGGACATCAAGGCGCCAGAGTGTTTTGAGATCGAGGAACGACTCCGCGAGGAGATGGACGTACCCGTGTTTCACGACGATCAACACGGCACCGCGATTATTTCCGGTGCGGCACTGATGAACGCTGCCGAGATCTCCGGAAAGGATCTCTCGGAACTCGACATCGTGTTTTCTGGTGCGGGTGCGTCAGCGATCGCCACCGCACGGTTCTACGTCTCGCTGGGTGCCAAACGCGAGAACATCACGATGTGTGACTCCTCAGGGATCATCACGACCAAGCGAGCCGACTCCGGGGATGTCAACGAGTACAAACGGGAGTTCGCCAGCGACGTCTCGGCCGGCGACCTCGCGGACGCCATGGATGGTGCGGACGTGTTCGTTGGGCTCTCGGTCGGTGGGATCGTTTCGCCGGAGATGGTGCGGTCAATGGCATCCGATCCGATCATCTTCGCGATGGCGAACCCTGACCCAGAAATCACGTACGAAGACGCGAAGGCCGCCCGAGAAGACACCGTGATCATGGCGACGGGACGATCCGACTACCCAAATATGGTGAACAACGTCCTCGGCTTCCCGTTCTTGTTCCGGGGGGCACTGGACGTTCGGGCTACGGAGATCAACGAGGAAATGAAACGGGCAGCCGCTGAGGCGCTCGCGGAGTTAGCACGGAAGGACGTCCCGGACGCAGTGGTGAAGGCGTACGGCGATGATCCCCTCCAATTTGGGGCCGACTACGTGATCCCGAAACCACTCGACCCCCGAGTCCTTTTTGAGGTCGCACCCGCGGTCGCTCAAGCTGCGATGGACGCCGGCTGTGCTCGAACGCAGATCGACATCGAGCAATACCGCGAGCAGTTAGAAGCCCGGCTTGGGAAGTCCCGGGAAATGATGCGAGTAGTGCTAAATAAGGCAAAAAGCGATCCGAAGCGGATCGCGCTCGCGGAGGGGACCGATGAAAAGATGATACGAGCGGCTTACCAGCTCTCTGAGCAAGGAATTGCCGAGCCGATTCTGTTGGGAGATTCCACTGAGATCAGACGAACGGCAACCGATCTCGGCCTCTCCTTCCAGCCGAAAATTGTTGATCCCGCACAACGAGATGTTTCCGATTACGGAGAGCGGCTACACGAACTCCGGAAACGGAAGGGGATCACGAAGCGAGAAGCACACGATCTGGTGCGTCGCGACACGAACTATCTCGGAAGCGTCATGGTGAAAGCTGGTGATGCGGATGCGCTGTTGACTGGGCTGACCCATCACTATCCGTCGGCGCTACGGCCACCTCTACAGGTGATCGGCTCGGCAGCCGACACCGACACGGTTGCCGGTGTGTACATGCTGACATTCAAAAACCGAGTCGTGTTCTGTGCGGACACGACGGTCAACCAAGATCCCGACGCAGAGACGCTGGCCGAAATCACCCGTCATACGGCGGATCTCGCGCGTCGATTCAACATCGAACCACGTGCCGCAGTTCTGTCGTACTCCAACTTCGGAAGTGTTGACAACGAGGGAACAAGAAAACCACGTGACGCAGTCGGGATCCTCCACGACGACGAGACAGTTGACTTCCCAGTTGACGGGGAGATGCAGGCCGACACAGCTGTCGTCGATGAGATACTCAACGGGACGTATGAGTTCTCCGAGTTGGATGAGGCAGCGAACATCCTTGTGTTCCCGAATCTGGAGGCGGGAAATATCGGATACAAACTCCTCCAACGTCTGGGTGGTGCGGAGGCTATCGGCCCCATGCTTGTTGGAATGGATCAGCCCGTTCATGTGCTTCAACGTGGTGATGAGGTGAAAGATATCGTCAACCTCGGAAGTATTGCGGTCGTCGACGCACAAGAGTAACCGCCTGCCGAATCGACCAGTACGCCGGTCCGCAATTCGCGTTTGTGTTGGTTCGAATGAACGGTTCTATAGTTGGTTTGTCACTGGGCGAACGCTATTGATCAATTGATACACCAAACTTACTTGTTTCTAACACTAGTGTATTTGATATGGACGATGAAGCGGTGGCTCCGCGGGTGCTCGACAACAAGCGCGACGCGAGCAAGTACCGCGTACTCGTCGAGATAGCTGCTCGACAGCCGGCAGTCAGTCAGGGAGAGGTTGCGGAAGTGCTCGGGGTTACCTCACAAGCAGTCAGCGATTACGTTCGTGAACTCGTCGAGAATGGATACGTTGAGAAGGGAGGTCGTGGTCGATATGAGGTGACAAAAGAAGGCGTAGATTGGCTGATCACCCGTACCGATGCGCTTTCAGAGTTCGTGTCACACGTTTCTGACGACGTACTCGGAAGTGTCGATATTGATGCGGCAATCGCCACTGGAACGGTATCGGAGGGCGACGAAGTAGGCCTAGCGATGCGAGATGGGATACTCCATGCCCTTCCCGAGGGGGGTTCAGCGACCGCAGTCGTTGTTACCGGCGGAACAGCGGGAGAGGTGGTAGGAGTGACGGAGTTTGAAGGCGTTGTCGAATACGAACCTGGAGTCGTAACCGTGATTCCTGTTCCTGCGGTAACCGAGGGAAAACCTCCCGGTACTGAGGTTATCACTTCCCGACTGGATACAGATGATCTCCTTGCGGTGGCCGGAACGGAAGCGTATGCGTGTGCCGTTACGGCCGGTCTCGAACCCGACATCCAGTTCGGGACAGTGGACGGTGTCCCACAGGCGGCTCTCCGTGGCTTAGACGTGATACTCCTCGTCTCAACCGACGAGCTCTCGCGACACACGACACAGCTTCGAGAGCGAGGCGTTCGATACGAGGTACCGGATCCTCTCACCGTTCCTGACCCCATGACAGATATGACCTGAACCCCGACGAGTAGTAGTAGTAGTAGTACAGGGTTCAACGGACGAAGCCTGCGGAGGTGTTCAATTCGTTTTTTATTCTCGACATTAAATCATTGAGGCCTGACGTAAAATCGAGATTAACTCACCTTTAGGTCACTTCGTTTTATCGTGACGAACACACCGGGTTTCCGGTGAAACGGGCGCTGATGGTGTTGGTGGTGATGCTGGTAGTGATATTGGTTGTGTTGGTGGTGATGCTGGTCGCGGTGGTGATGTTTGTGGCGGTGGTGA
>CAYRWH010000060.1:6350-9347 GCA_964427935.1 uncultured Halobellus sp.
GCGGTGGTGATGTTTGTGGCGGTGGTGAGGGGTGGTTTTGTTCCCTTTTAACAGGGGAATGTGTCTGGTGTGATGACAGAGCCGAATTGCCGAATACCACAATAAATAAATACCTAATCGGGCTACAGCCCATTAAGTCAAAAGCAGTCAGTCTTAGTAACAGAAGCAGTGCTTGGAGTTCACCGGAAATTAGGACTATTCCACGTCCATGCGGTTTACACCGATGTAATTTGATTTCATAATATCGCGTTCGTACCTCATCGGTCTTACTGCAGAAAGAGCTACAACGGAACTCGCTACAGTAGATAGAGCTATGGTGACGAGCGGTCAAAGCTCTTTGACTCTCTGGTCCGCTTTTCACACCCAGAATAACTGTTGGATCCCCGTGGGATTCGAGAGACAATACACACCACGTTTCCGATGAATCCCCACCCCACCCACACACCCCATTTCACCGGAAATCCGGTGTGTGTCTCAAATCAACGAACCCATCTCCTACCACGGCGAAAACAGAACGTATTTCACCGGAAACCCGGTGTCTCACCCATGGACGCAGCGGACGACCTCTTTACGAGAGAGGACCCAATATTCGCCAATAAAGAGCTCCTCGAAATCAGCCATCTCCCCGGAGAGGGCCGGATTGTAGGCCGCGACGACGAGATATCCGACCTCGCTACCGCGGTTAACCCCGCGATATTCGGCCAGAGCCCAAGCAACGTACTTCTGTACGGAAAAACTGGGACAGGAAAGTCTCTCTGTGCCAAGTACGTCTCCAAACGCCTCGTCTCAACAGCAAGCGAGGAGGGGGTCAACGCGACGTTCGCGTATGTAGACTGTGCACAGGATACAACCGAAACACAGGCGGTTCAGACCATTGCCGAGGGCGTCAATGATCCTGATTTAACAGGAATCAACGTCCCTGATAAGGGACTCTCGACATCGACGTATTATAAACGACTGTGGCGGATACTTGATCAGCGCTACGATGTCGTCTTAATCATTCTCGACGAGATCGACAAATTGGACGACGATGCGATCCTGATGCAGCTTTCTCGGGCGGGTGAGGCCGGAAAAATAACTGACTGTAAACTCGGTGTAATCGGGATCAGTAATAAAATCCAATACAAAGACCGGATGGACGAACGCGTCAAATCGAGCCTCTGTGAGCGTGAGTTCGTTTTTCCTCCGTACGATGCGAACCAACTCAGAGAGATCATGCAGGCCCGATCGGACGCATTCCACGAGGAGGTTCTTGAACCATCTACGATCCCACGTGCCGCCGCACTTGCCGCGCGTGAGCACGGCGACGCACGCAAAGCAATCGACATTCTTCGGTATGCGGGCGAGATAGCACAGGCAAACGAGGAACCGACCGTTCGGGAGGGATTCGTGACGCAGGCGCGCGAACGCGCGGAAACCGATCGGTTCCGAGAGCTGATCCGTGGCTCTACGCCCCACTCTAGGTACGTCTTACAGGCCCTGGCACTGCTTTCGCTGTCACACGACGGTCAAGACGGGTTCCGAACGAGTCGAGTGTACGAGATATACGAGAACATCTGCCGGCAGGAGGGATCGGACAGCCTCTCGCTACGTCGGGTCCGTGATCTACTTAAGGAACACGCCTTCCTCGATATCATCGAACAGTCGAAACACAGCGGTGGCAGCGCGGAGGGGAGTTATACGAAACACCAACTTCTTGAGGACCCCGGGGTAGTCAAAGAAGTGCTCGTTGATGACGCGTCAGAAACGTAGCCGGCTCGTGAAGCGAGGATAGCAACCAGTCCGATCGTAAATGTACCCGCAAACGGCTTCCGTTCAATACTCTCCCAGCTCGATCGACCGCTAAATTAACCCAGCAGACCGAGTCCCTCGATCCGCTCGACAATCTCCTCGACGGCACCTTCTGCGTCGTCTGTCCGCTTCCCTCCCGTAATGACGATCTTTCCGCTTCCGAAGAGGAGAATGACGACCTCCGGTTCGTCCATGCGGTACACGAGACCGGGGAACTGCTCCGGCTCGTACTCGACATCCTCCAGTCCGAGTCCGATTGCGAGCGCGTTCAGGTTGAGGTTATGTCCAAGGTCGGCACTTGAAACGATGTTCTGAACCGTTATTTCCGGATCCTCCTCGACCGGGATCTGTAGTCCGCGAAGTTTCTCGAATATGATCCCCAACGCCTCGTGAACGTCGTCGATGCTTTTTGCGCCCGTGCAGACGATCTTCCCTGACCGGAAGATGAGTGCTGCTGCCTTCGGTTCTTGTGTTCTGTAGACGAGGCCGGGGAAGTTATCTGGGTTAAAATCCGCTCCTGGAAGGTCTTCCGCGAGGGCTTCCAGATCAAGCTCTTGGCCGATCCCCGTCGATGCAACTACGTTCTGGATCTCGATCGAATCTGCAGGGTTCGTCATCGTTCGCTTTTATATGTGTCCCCCTCCCTTATAAACGCCCGTGGTATAAACGGCCTCGGCAGGGTGACCGATCCGACAATGACGAACGATCTGATGACAGCCGTGCGTCTGGAACAATCGTGTTCGTATTGATTTTACACCGGGCCACAACCACTCGGTTCCATCGTCTAGACCGGTTGTTTCCAATCGGCCGTGCTTGGTTGCTATCATCTGTGGTCCATGTCGAACGCGACCATTACTGATCCTCTTGAACAGTTGATCTATGGAATCGCATGACGTGGCGCCTCCAGTTCGACGGGGTTAAATGTGTACTGCTCATTCGTATGAATGCGAAGAGCCACCCGACGTGGGAGGCACGGTTGGCCGTGAACTCGGTCGGCCAAAGCGTTCCGACGTGCTTAAGTGTATAAGTGCGTTCGAACGTAATGCGAAGAACGCATCGCGGACTCGGGCCGTTCAACTCGGCTCGGTTTCGCTGAGTCGGGGTCTCCCGACTCGAGTCAATGAGGATCTCGCTCCCTGCGCTCCGGCGTAAGAGGAGATCTGATGTGAGCCTTGGTAGTTCGGTGTCATCCGGGTCGCCGGTGAC
>CAYRWH010000061.1:0-9314 GCA_964427935.1 uncultured Halobellus sp.
CATGGCCGTCTACGGCGTGTTCTTCGCGCTGCTCCAGTACGACCCGCGCCGCCTGTTGTCGTATCACATTCAAGCGCAGGTCGGGTATATGCTCGCCGGGATCGGGCTCGCAACGCTCGGTGGCGAGTGGGGGCAGTTCGCGGTCGCCGGCGGGTTCGCGCACTTGTTCAACAATGTGCTCTACAAGAGCCTGCTGTTCATGGTGTGTGGTGTCGTGATCTATCGCACCGGATCGAACTACATCAAGGATATGGGCGGGCTCTGGACGGTGATGCCCGTGGCGTTCCTAGTCTATCTTGTCGGTGCGGCCTCGATTACCGCGGTGCCCGGGTTCAACGGCTACGTCTCGAAGGGGCTCGTGCTCGACGCGACCGAGCAGATCTCCGGCAACTACCCCCTGCTGTTCGGCTACGATCTGCTGTGGTGGCTGTTGATGATCGGCGCAGTCGGGACGTTCATGTCCTTCATCAAGCTCGGCTACTACATCTTCTTCCACGGCGAGGCGAAGCCCGAACACCGCGGGCTCGCCGACGCGAAGCCACTCCAGACGGTTGGGATGGCGATGGCGGCGGTCGCGTGTGTCGTCCTCGGCGTCGTCTACACCGCACAGCTCAACCTGCTGCCGTTCGCGGAGGTTGCTAACGATCTCTCGAACCCGTACAGCTACTACCTCGATCCGCTCCAATTCGGCCACGTCGAGAAGGCAGCGGTGCTCATGACCGCCGGCTTCGTCGGGTTCTTCTCGTTAAAACGCCCGCTCGGCTGGCTCGCCCACCACATGCGTGATGTCGACGCCGTCCTCCACCCGGCGGCGTTCTACGCCGGTCGCGGCGCAGTGTGGGGTGTCACAGAGCTATGGGCTGCTGTCGACCGCCTGACGATGCGAACCGCGGGAGCAACGATGCGGACCGCGATGAACCCGCGTGAGACGCTCCACGACGTGGGGATCGACGCCGAGATCCGAACCGGCATCGGCCGGAGCGTGTTGATACTGACGCTCGCCGCGGCGGTGGCGCTGTTCGCCCTCCTACTGGCATAGGCGATCACCGGCGTTCGTCGGATCAAACGCGTGGACGGATCCGTTACCGTGGAGCCCCAGTTCCGGCAGAGCTAAACAGGATCCACGATCATCGTTCGTGTATGATCGAAGCACGCGTCGCCGGGGTCGGGCTCACGCGGTTCGGAAGCCATCCCAAGCGCACGGGCCGGGACCTGTTCGCGGAGGCCGCTGCCAGCGCGCTTGCGGACGCCGGCGTCGACCCCGCCGAAGTTGATGAGCTCAACTACGGGAATTTCATGGGGTCGCTCGCAGAACACCAAGGTCATCAAGCTCCGCTGATGGCAGAAGCCGCCGGACTCGGCTGTCCGGCGACCCGCTACGAGCAGGCGTGCGCCTCCGCGGGCGTCGCGGTCCGTGAAGCCGTCAGAACGGTCCGGGCCGGCGAGGTCGACGTGGTGCTTGCGGGCGGCATGGAACGAATGACGAACCTCGATACCGACGGAGCGACGGAGGGGCTCGCCATCGCGGCCGACGACCTGTTCGAGGTCCGCGCGGGGATGACCTTCCCGGGAGCGTACGCGCTGATGGCGCGCGCCTACTTCGAGAGCTACGGCGGAACGCGTGAGGACCTCGCACACATCGCCTCGAAGAACCACGAGAACGCGCTGCCGAACGAGTACGCCCAGTACCGGCGTGAGGTTTCTGTCGAGGAGGCACTCGATTCCCCACCGGTCGCCTCACCGCTCCACCTCTACGATGCCTGTCCGATCACCGACGGCGCGAGCGCGGTGGTAGTTGTGTCAGCCGACTACGCCGAGGAACACGACCTCGACGCAGGCGTCGCGATAACCGGGACGGGACAGGGCAGCGACCGGATGGCGTTGGCCGACCGAGAGCATCTCGCCCGGACACCCGCCGCGACCGACGCCGCGGCGATGGCCTACGACGACGCGGGTATCGGTCCGGACGAGGTCGACGTCGCCGAGGTTCACGATTGTTTCACTATCGCCGAGGTGCTTGCGATCGAGTCTCTGGGCTTCGTCGAGACGGGTGAGGGGATCCGGGCGGCTCGCGAGGGACTCACAGTCGCCGACGGCGATCTGCCGGTGAATCTCTCTGGCGGATTAAAGTCGAAAGGGCATCCCGTCGGCGCGACCGGCGGCTCACAGATCGCGGAGTTGACCCGGCTGCTTCGTGGCGACCACCCGAACAGCGGTCGAGTTCCGGACGCTGAGACGGGGGTCGCGCACAACGCAGGCGGGACGGTCGCCAGCGCAGTGGTCCACGTGTTGGAGGTGGCCGAATGAGCGACGGAGCGTCCGGGTACGGGAACGCCGGCTACGACGAGTGGCGCAACGCGCTCGGGGACGGCGAGGGATACGCGCTCGTCTGCCCGGACGGACACGGCTCGTTGCCCCCGCGACGCGTCTGTCCGGAGTGCGGGTCGACATCGCTCTCACGCGAGTCGCTTCCGGCGGTCGGCACGGTCGAGACGGCGACTGTCGTTCACGTACCGCCGCCGCGGTTCGCCGACGATGCGCCGTACGTCACGGCTATCGTCCGATTTGGTCCGGTCCGGCTAACCGGGGTCCTTCGTGATGTCGATCCCGAGGACGGCGGAGCGCTTGTCGGACGCTCCGTCGAGAGCGGCGTCGGCGAACGAGAGACGGATGGCGGCTCGATTGTCGTCTTTTGGCCGTCAGAAAAGCGAGATACCGGGAGCCCCTGACACAGGAGGTTTCTGGCGCAGGCGGTTGGTTCAGTCGCTGGTGACGAGTTCGACTTCGTGACCGTCCTGGTCCTTCGTGAACGCGTAGTTGTGGTCGCAGGACTCCGGATCGCGGTAGTCTGGCGCTTCACGCTCCATTAGGGTCTCCCACGCCTCGTCGAGGTCGTCGACTTCTAACGCGAGGTGGCCCCACGCGTCGCCCATCGTGTACGTGCGGCCGTCGTAGTTGTATGTGAGTTCGAGCGACATCGCCTCCTCGGGTGCGTCTTCGGGCTCCACGAAGTAGTTCGCGAAGGAGTCCGCCTCCCAGCGGTCTCGGCTCTCTTCGAACTCGAACTTACGGGTCCAGTAGCCGAGCGCCTCGTCGGCATCCTCGACGCGGATCATCGTGTGATCGATGCTCCACTTCGCGCCGTAGTCGCGCTTGACGATCTCGATCTCGTGGCCGTCGGGGTCTTTGACGAACGCGTATCGGTTTCCGCAGGACTCCGGATCGCGGTAGTCGTCGACACCCTCTGCCATTAGCTGGTCGTACGACTCCTGTAGCGCGTCTTCCGGAACCCGAACCGCGATGTGACCCCACGCGTCACCGAGTTCGTACGAGCGCCCGTCGTGGTTGTACGTAAGCTCCAACAGTGCGCCCGCATCGTGGACATCCTCTGGACCGAGGAACACGTTCGTGAACGTGTCCGCCTCCCAGCGGCCCTTCTCCTCGTAATTCAGGTGGGTTTCATACCAGTCGAGACTCTCCTCTAGGTCCTCGACGCGGATCATCACGTGGTCGAACGCGGAGTTCATGTGTACAAGGTCGGCCGCTCGCCTCAAAAGCGTACTGAACGGCGACGGTCGCTATACACTTATCCGCTCCGGGCAAGGCACGTGTATGGATGCGACATATCTTCCCTATGCCCTGCTCGCGATGGGGGCGTACGCGCTCGTCTCTCCGCTCATGCGCGTCGCAACGACCGGGCCGAACGCAGTCCCAAGCGATGTTGCCGTCGTCATTTCGAACACCCTCCTCGTCGGGATGGCACTTGGCGTGTTGTGGTACACTGACCAGGGATTCACGACACACCTGTCTTCGCCGAAACTGGTTCACGTGCTTGCCGCTGGGCTCTTTTTAGGAATCGGGATCCTCGCGCTGTACCGCTCGCTGGCGCTCGGTCCGGTCAGCGTGGTGACGCCAATATTCGCGATGTTTCTCGTCTTCTCCTCGGTGATCGGGTTCCTCTTTTTAGGCGAGGAGTTCACGGCACGGAAGGCGCTCGGAATCGTCTTCGCGGCGTTAGCGGTCTATCTCGTCTCCGGGGCGTAGTCGTTTCTCGGGCGTAGTTGTTTTCGGGGCGTAGTCGTCTCGGACACCCCTTGGTAGGCATCGCCACGTCCCCCCATCGCGTGGCTGGGATGGGCCCCACAGACCGATACCACTTGAGCGCGTATCGGATGGTATGTCTGATGGATTAGGTTGTGAGAATCCCCCGGCGCGCTCCGGTCGGTCCGCTCGCTCTGGGACCACGAGCGCTCGCGGGGCGCTCGCAGTCACGGCGCTGCTCGTCGTTCCGATCGCTCTCGTTCCGGTGCCGGGTGAGGAACTCACGGTAGTGAGCCTCTGGGGACTACTAACGGTCGGACCGACCGTCAGTCCCGGCGGCGTCCATATCTACCCGATCTGGTCGTATTTTCTCGACCAGCCCCGACCGTTCGGGACGCTCCCGGCGTCGATCCGGTTGTGGCCGGTCGCAACCGGGTTCCACCTCCTTGCGGCTACCAGCGCCGCGTGCGGGGCGGTGTTCGGTCGGGAGGACCGTCGAGTGACTGGTTGGCTGCTGGTCCTCGCCGCGCTGGCGACACTGACAGTCACGGTCGGGCTCGCGGATCGGCTCGCAGGAGGGCTCTTCGTCGACGGCGGAGTCGGTGGGCTACCCGTCGTGTTACCGCTCGCAACGCTTGCCTCCCTTGTGGTAGTGACCGCCGAGTATCGGCGAGATCTACGAAGGCTCGTCGGGTGAGCCGTTCGTTTCGGATTCTCGGCAGGAATCACCGGAAAACTGATATGTGCGTATCGACCAGTGACGCGTATGAACACACGCCGTAGGTTTTTGACTGCCGGAGGCGCGGCCGTTGCGGTTGCGCTGAGCGGCTGTTCGGACGCCATCGAGGTCGCCACCGAGGAGGAGATAGAGCGATCCGCAGTTGCCGTCGAACCGAACCGCAGAACCGTCGAGGACGAGGGGTTCGAGGAAATCCGCCGCGATACGGAAACCATCGAGGAGGAGGTCGAAGAGTTCGGCCAGCGCCGCGAAATAACGCTGAACAGCGAGGTCCGTGCGTATTCCAGAGATACACCGTCGGCTACGACCGAGTACGGCGAGTCAGTCGTCGCCGTCGTCAGCACCCCCGGGGTTACAATCGCCGGCCAGCAGCTCAGTCCGCTCGCGAGCATGGACGAGGAGGACGTGATCGAGGAAGCACGCAGCGAGATCAGCGGTCAGTTCGACGGCGAAGTTCGCGACCCGGAGCTACTCGAACGCGTCGATCAGTCGATCCTCGACGAAACCGTCGAAGTAAGCATTTACGAGGCGACTGTCGTGTCCGACAACGGTGCCGAGGCTGACGCACAGCTCCACCTCGCCATCGTCGAACATGGCGACGACGTGGTGCTGCTCGCCGGCGCGTACCCGGCCGAGGTCGACGGTGAGCGGGAGCGCGTCGAGCGCCTGTTCGAAGCGATGGAGTAGGCGCTTTCGACGCGCGAGACACGGAATCGGAGCGTTGAACTCGGGATCGTATCGTCGAGCCCCGAAACCACCGAACTCAGTCGTCGTCGGCCGGCGCGGCGTCGGGTCGATACTCCTCGCTTATCGCCTTCCATTTCCCCGACCTGAACCGGAGATAGTTGATCGTCGCCGGAATCGTCGTCTCGGCGAGGAACGCGAGATACAGTCCCCATAGACCGATCGCTGGCAGTGAGACAGACGGGACCGTGATCTCAACAACTGGGACCGTCATCACCGGTGTCGCATCCACCGCGCCGACGTACGCCAGCGGAATCGAAACGAGGAACATGCCGACGAATTGGCTCGCAAACGGCACCTTTGTGTCGCCCGCGGCGTCGAGCGGGCCGGCGGCCCCACCCGATATCCCTTGGAAAACGACGGCGGCACAGGCTGCGTACACTAGGTTAACTGCGATCGGAACCTCGGGGCTGTCAGGGCTGTCCGCGAACAGCACGACGATGTCCGTCGCGAAGACGGCAATGAGTACTGCGCTGACGACGTAGGTCCCGACGGAGAACCGGATGATGTCACGCGCGTACGCCTCCGCTTCGTCGGGGTCGTTGACGCCGAGTTCCTGCCCCACCAGACTCGACGACGCGAGACCGAACCCCCACCCTGGGGTGTTCATGATACCCCAGATCCGGCGGGCGATGACGAACGCGGCCACGGTGTTCTCTCCGAAGATGTCGAGGATAGAGAGCATGGGGAACTCCGCGACGGTCCACACGAGGTTGCGCGCGCCGACGGGAAGCCCTATTTTCACGAGGTCCCGGAGCATCCCGGGGTTGAGATACGAGCCGAACGGATCGATCGCCACCGGGAACGCGCCAAGTCCAAGCAGTCGCCCGCGAGCGAGGCCGGCCGCGAATCCGGCCGTGACGCCGACGTTCGCAAGGACGGTGCCGAGCGCGGCACCCGCGACACCCATATCGAGCGGGAAAATGAACGCAGCACTGAGGAAGATGTTTGCGACCGCGCCGCCAGCGCGGACCTGCATTGCGGTGTACGCGTCGTCACAGCCGACGAGCACGCGGCTCCCGACGAGGTTGAGCCCCGCGAAGGGGACACCGAGGCCGACGATACGAAGGTACTCCGCGCCGAGGTCAATCGCACGCTCGTTGCTGCTAATAAGGGAGATGAGTTCGTGCGGAAACGTCCAGAAAACCGCCGTGACCGGCAGCGAGATGAGGACGACGAGCAGGGTGCTGGCCCGGACCGCGTCGCCGAGTTCGGCGAACGCCTCGGCCCCGTAGCGCTGTGAGACCAAGGCGATGGTCCCGCCGGCAACGCCGCCGCCGATAGCGAACGCGAGCCCCCAAAAGGGACCGGCGAAGCCGACACCGGCGACCGCGCTGGTTCCGACCGCGACGCCGACCATCGCCACGTCGACCGCGTTCTTCGACATCCGGGCGATTCCGGTCACTATCCGCGGCCACGCCAAGTCCGTCGTCCGGACCACACGGTGGCGATCGATCAGCCCCAACCGCGCGAGCGCGAAGCCGATGTAGAGGATGACGAGACGAAACGGGTTTGGAACGGAAACCACGGGAAGTACACACCCTTTCCGCCGCTTGATAAAGGGATTTCGTCACGCGGCGGACGTTTCCGGATCGGACCGGCGGCTCACCGCACGATCCCGAATCGATCCGAGCAGTCAGGAAGACAGCGCTCGCGCTGGCGCTCGGTACGGATAGCACCGACGCGGAACGCTCTTGAGGCCGGGAAGCGCCTCAAACGGTATGGACGTGTCAGTCGTCGGAAGCGGCTACGTGGGAACGACACTCGCGGCGTGCCTCGCGGACGCGGGCCACGACGTGACCGCGATCGACATCGATTCCGCGGTGGTGTCGGCGCTCAACGACGGCCGCGCGGCGATCCACGAGCCGGGGCTCGACGCGTTGCTGTCGAAACACGCGGGAAACCGCCTTCGTGCGACGACATCGTACGACTCGGTGGTCGACGGGGATGTCACGTTCCTCACGATCGGAACGCCCTCGAACGCAGACGGCAGCATCGATCTCGGAGGTCTCTCTGCGGCCGCGGAGACGACGGGCGAAGCGCTCGCCGACCTCGGCGCGGACGAGCGTCACCTCGTCGTTATCAAGAGCACAATCACCCCGCCGGGCGTGGCGACGGTCCGTGAGGCGGTCCACCGAGGTGCGGGCGCAGCAGCCGATCGGATCGAGGTCGCAACGAACCCCGAGTTCCTCCGAGAAGGGTCCGCAGTCGACGACTTCCGTACCCCAGACAAGGTTGTCTTCGGGACCGACTCCGACTGGGCAGCCTCCCGGCTGGAGGCGCTGTACGAGCCGGTTCTCGCCGGACGCGACACCCCGATCGTCCGTGCCGATCCGGAGACAGCCGTGATGATCAAGTACGCCAACAACGCCTTTCTCGCGTCGAAGATATCGCTCGTGAACGACCTCGGAAACGTTTGTAAAACGTTCGGGATCGACGCCTACGAGGTGATGGACGCGATCGGCCTCGACGACCGGATCAGCGAGGAGTTCCTGCGGTCTGGGGTGGGCTTTGGGGGAAGTTGCTTCCCGAAAGACGTCGATGCGCTGCGCGCGGCGGCCCGCGAGCAGGGATACGAACCGCTACTGCTCGACGCCGCCGTCGCGGTCAACGACGGCCAGCCCGAGCGCATGCTCGACCTGCTCGACGATCACGTCGACGTCGCCGGCAAGCGGGTGGCGGTACTCGGGCTTGCTTTTAAACCCGGCACGGACGACATTCGCAACTCCCGCGCGATACCGGTCATCGAGGGGTTGCTCGCGCGGAACGCGACGGTCGTCGCCTACGACCCGGTTGCGTCCGAAAACGCCCGGGAGCGGCTCCCGGAGATCGAGTACGCGGAGTCGGCCGCAGAGGCGCTTGATGGCGCGAGCGCGGCGCTCGTTGTCACGGACTGGGACGAGTTCGCGGCGCTTGACGAGGCGTTCGACGCGATGGTCGACCCGGTCGTGATCGACGGTCGACGGATAATCGAGCGCCGGGATGGGCTCACGTACGAGGGAGTGACGTGGTGAGCGGCCCGATCAACGACTTCAGCGCTGTCGAAATACGGAGATAGCAGCCGGGTGGCTATTCGTTCGACACGTCGCCGAGCGACGTCTCCTCGACGGGGTCGAACTCCCCGTAGTGGACGACCTCGTCGACGGGGCGGCGCGTCTTTCGTTCGTTTTCGATGTCGGCGGTCCCCGCTGCGGGGTATCCGAGCGTGACGAGCATAACCGGCTCGTAGCCGTCGGGAATGTCGAACGCCTCGACGACGCCCTCGGCGTCGAACCCCTCCATGGGGCACGTCGCGATTCCGTGGTCCCACGCGGCGTACATCAGCGTCATCGCTGCGAGACTCGTCGACCGAGTGGCCCAGATCCGGCGCTCGTCGACCGGTAGCTCGCCCATCCCTTCGACGTTCTCCACGAGGCCGTCACGAACGTCCTCGTTCGGGAGGTAGCCTTTCGCAAGCCAGTCGTCGAACACCGGTTCCGCGTGAGCGGTCGGATCCGTGTTCCCCAAGACGACGACGGTTGTGTCGGCCTCAGTGACGTGGTCTTGATCGTACGCGAGTTCGCGGAGCGTCTCTTTGCGGTCGTCGTCGCGCAAGGCGAGGAACTCCCACGGCTGGAGGTTGTATCCCGAGGGCGACAGGGTCGCCGTCTCGAACACGTCATCGAGGGTCTCGCGATCGATCGGCTCGTCGCTGTACTCGTGAACGGATCGTCGTGTCTGAACGACTTCGTCGAATTCCATCTACCTACTGAAAGGGCGTCGGAACAATACCCACCCGGATACCGGCAGC
>CAYRWH010000062.1:0-9098 GCA_964427935.1 uncultured Halobellus sp.
AGCCGTGGGAGGATGTCAGAGCCCCGATCCGTTTTTGCCCGCCCGTCTCTCATGGTCATTTATGCTCGATTACGTGGGACTGGAGTCTGACCTCGGCGAGGAGGAGCGACTGATCCGGGATACGGCCCGGGAGTTCGTCGAGGATCGGGTCCGTCCCGACATCGGCGATCACTTCCAAGCAGGGACGTTTCCAACGGAGCTGATCGAAGAGATGGGCGAGATGGGGTTTTACGCGCCTAATCTCGACGGATACGGCCTCCCGAACGTTTCGGAGACAGCCTACGGTCTGCTGATGCAAGAGTTGGAGGCGTGTGACTCCGGGCTCCGGTCGATGGCGAGCGTTCAGGGGGCCTTGGTGATGTACCCGATCCACGCGTTCGGCAGCGACGACCAAAAGGAGCGCTGGCTCCCCGCACTAGGCGAGGGTGAGGCAGTCGGCTGTTTCGGGCTGACGGAGCCGGAACACGGCTCGAACCCCTCAGCGATGGAGACGATGGCCGAGGCCGACGGCGACGAGTATGTCCTCAACGGGTCGAAGACGTGGATCACGAACTCGCCGATCGCGGATGTTGCGGTGGTGTGGGCTCGCGAAACCTCCGCGGAAGGCAATCCCGTCCGCGGGTTCCTCGTCGAGACCGACCGTGACGGCGTGACAACGAACGAGATTCACGACAAGCTCTCGCTTCGCGCGTCGGTCACCGGCGAGATTAGCCTCCAGAACGTTCGGATCCCCGCCGAGAACCGGCTACCGGGGGTGGAGGGGATGAAAGGGCCGCTCTCGTGTCTCACGCAGGCCCGCTACGGAATCGCGTGGGGGGCGGTCGGCGCGGCTCGCGACTGCTTCGAGCAGGCGCGGGAGTACGCGCTCGATCGCGACCAGTTCGGCGGGCCGATCGCTCGGTTCCAACTCCAACAGGAGAAGCTCGCGGAGATGGCGACACAGATCACGACCGCGCAGCTGCTCGCGTATCGGTTGGCGGAGCTGAAAGAGCGCGGCGACCTCCGGCCACAACACGTCTCGATGGCGAAACGCAACAACGTCCGGATGGCCCGCGACCAGTCGCGGATCGCCCGCGAGATGCTCGGCGGCAACGGGATCACGACCGACTACTCGCCGATGCGCCACATGGCGAACATGGAGACGGTGTACACCTACGAGGGCACCCACGACATCCACAGCCTGATCCTCGGCGAGGACCTAACCGGGATTTCGGCGTTCGAATAGTCTCCAGCGGTCCGAGAGGACGCAACAACAGTTTATAAACGATCCCGCCGGCCACGCCCATCCCGAGACTCGCCTATCGCTCGTCGATCGGAACGAACTCCGCGGACTCGGGGCCAGTGTAGCGGGCACGCGGCCGGATGAGGCGGTTGTTTTCCTGGTACTCGGCGACGTGTGCGACCCAGCCGCCGACGCGGCTCATCGCGAAGATGGGGGTAAACAGGTCCATCGGGATCCCCATGCTGTCGTAGACGGAACCGGAGTAGAAGTCGACGTTCGGCGCGATTCCCTTCTCAACGAGCCCCTCCTCCGTGAGGTACTCCTCGATGGCGGTGGTGTACTCGAGCCACGTCCGATTCCCGGAGGACTCGGCGAGGTCACGGAGTTTCTCTTCGAGAATGCGTGCGCGGGGGTCCTTGACCTGATACACGCGGTGGCCGAAGCCGGGGACGCGACGGCCCGCCTCTCGGGCGTCTTTGACCCACTGGACCGGGTCTTTCGAGGACGCGTCGATCTCGTAAAGCAGTTCCATCACGTCCTGATTCGCGCCACCGTGAAGCGACCCAGAGAGGGCACCGATCCCGCCGGTGACGCCGGAGTAGACATCCGCCATCGTCGAGCCGATCACCATCGCCGTGAACGTCGAGGCGTTGAGTCCGTGGTCAGCGTGGAGCGTCAGCGCCATGTCGAACGTCTCCTCGCTGACGGCGTCGGGCTCGGTACCGGTGAGCATATACAGGAAGTTCCCGGCGTGTGAGAGGTCGGGATCCGGATCGACCGGCGCTTTCCCCTGTCGAGCGCGCTCGAAGGCGGCCAACACGGTCGGCATCTTCGCCGTAATCCGCGTGCCCTGTTCGATCGTCTCCTCGCGACCCTCAACCGCCTCGTCGTCATCGTACGCCGAGAGCATCGAGGTGGCCGTCCGAAGCGCTGCCATCGGTCGCTCCTCGGTATCAGCCAGCGTCTGCGTCGTTTCGAGCACTTCCGGATCGACACCGCGCTCGGCCGCGAGCGACGACGAAAAGGCGTCGAGCTGGTCACGCGTCGGCAACGAGCCATGCCAGAGAAGGTACAGCACTTCCTCGTAGCTCGCGCCGCGTGCCAGCTCCTCGATGTCGTACCCGCGGTACACGAGCTTCCCGACCTCCCCGTCGACGTGACTGAGCTCCGACTCCGCGACGAGGACGCCTTCCAACCCGCGTTTCAGCTCGTCTGACATGCCCGCTACTTCCGACCACCATCAAAAAAGCGTTATCTTTCAGGAGGGAATAATATCGACGATCGTCGAGTGGTTGCGCGTGAAACGACGGAAAAACGGACCGGGGGCTGGCGTTTACCGCGCCGGAACGACAGTTATCGTTCGCTTTCGGTCGATCGCGTCCTCTAACTCCTCGGCGATCGCGGAGCCGCGTGACACCTGAACCTCTCCGCCACGGCCGACTGTAGCGGTGAAGAGGTATTCCCCGTTCGCGCGCACCTCTACCGTCTCGCCGACGCCACCCTCGACATCGAGGACGACGTGCCGGGAAGTGATCTCCGGTTGAACGACGGATCCGCGCTCTTCGCCGACCTGACCGCCGGCTCCGCTCCCGCCGCTCACGCCGTTTCCGCCCGCACCGCTCGCTCCGCCCGGCTTCTCGTCGTGCGTTCGAACGTCTATCTCGATGCCGAGACGGTTCTCGATGTCAGCGATCCGACCGCCACCTTTCCCGATCACCGTGCCGATGTCTCCCTCGCCGACGTAAACGATCGCCTCGTCGTCGCCGCGCAGTTCGACATCGACGTGACCGTGGGCGACCGAACGAATCTCGCGTTCTATCTCCTGTTTAGCAATCCGGCCGACCCCTGTCTCCGTCTCGCCGCCATCGTCCTCGTTCAGCGGGACGGTGACGACCTGCCGGTTGAACGTGTAGATCTCGAACTCCGGCGTTCCGGTCTCGAAGTTCCGGACCTGAATGACGGGACGGGCGAGATCCTCGGCCGTGAGCCCCGCAGGCACCTTCACCTCCGTCGTCACGTCGTAGACGGTGTGTACCTCGCCCGCCTCGATGTAGACGACCGTATCGACGATCTGGGGGATCATCCCGAGTTCGACCCGCCCGACGAGCCGCTGGAGCGCGTCGATGGCGCGAGACGCGTGGACCACGCCAACCATTCCGACGCCGGCCATCCGCATGTCCGAGAACACCTCGAAGTCGTTCGTCTTCCGGACCTCGTCGTAGATGGTGTAGTCGGGTCGGACTAACAGGAGAGAGTCGGCCGTGTTCTCCATTTCACCGCCTAACGCGCCGTACTGTGTGACCTCCGGACCGACTTGGAGATCCCGCGGCTGTTCCATCGTTTTCACCGCGTAGTCGCTGTCGTTGAGGAACTCCGCGACCGCCTGCGCGAACGTGGACTTTCCAGCACCGGGCGACCCAGCGATGAGCACGCCGCGTTTCCGTTCGCGGAACCGCTCACGGAGTTCATCCGCGAACTCGTAGTCGTCGAGCGTCGTCTTCGCGATGGGGCGAACCGCCGTGATCTCGATCCCGTCGGCGAAGGGGGGTCGCGCGACCGCGATCCGGTAGTTCCGGAACTGGACGATATCCATCCCGTCGTCGGAGAGCTCGATGAACCCCTCGTTGGACTGGCGCGCGAGGTCAACGATCGCGGTCGCCCACTCGCGCATCTGTGCTTCGCTCGTCGGCTCCTCGTCGATGACGACGTATCGCATCTCGCCGAGCGTCCCGCGTTTCGCTTTCGGCTTCGTCTCCGTCTTGAGGTGGACGGACATCGTCTCGTCGGTGAAGAACTCCTGAATCGGGAGTTCGTCGACGACGCCACGAGCGACCGGCTCGACGTACTCGACGTCGATCCCCTTCGCGCGGGCGACCTCCGCTTGTACGATGTCGCTGGAAAGCAGCGTCGCCTGATGATCGGCGGCGAGGTCGCGGATCAGCGCGTCGACATCACCTTCGTGCGCGTGGGATCGAGCGTCACCGTCAGCCCGCTCGCCGACGTACCGCAGCTCGATCCTGCCGTCGTCAGCGTGCTCCGCGAGCCGTTTTAGCTCGCCCAGGCCGTCCCAACCGGATTCGAGCCCGTCGTTGGCCTGTGATTCCAGTTCGCCGACGACCGCTTCCGGGACGAGCACCGTCACCGCCTCGTATGACCCGTCCTCGACGCGTTCGGACACGCGGCCGTCGACGACCGCACTGGTGTCCGGTACTACGTTCATACACCCGTTCCGGGCGGGAACGGTATAAGAGTGTTCGACCGTCCCGCTCCGTCCTCTCAGCCGTTTCGAGAGGTCAGTCGTTCGTTCCTGGCGTCTCGGTCGGCTGCTCTTGATCGGGTTCGACGATCTCCGAAACCGTGTCGACGACATCGATCTCGTGGGTCCGATACGCTTCTACCAGTCGAAGACAGACGAAATACCCCGGTACGGCCGCGACAACTGCGAGAATCAGGTTCCCGACCAGAAGCCGGACGACAACATCCGGACCGGCCGACAGCGACACCTCCGCGGTCGACACGCCAGGAACCGGCCCAAGGATGATCACGCCGAGCGTGAAACTGGCCGCGTACACGCCCCATTTCACGACGGGATTGAAGACGACGACGGACGCAACCAGCGCCGCGCGGTTGATCCGGTCGAACAGCCACGCGAGCACGAAAAACAACAGCAGCCCCGTCCCAAGTGTCGGCAACATCGTGATGAACACGCCAACGGAAAAACTCCCAGCCGTCTCCTTGGGGGTGTACTCCTCGGCAAAAGAGCGTTGAATCTCCGTTTTGACCCGCGTGAACCATCCCTCCATCCGACCGACTATCATCGATCCTCATTACAGCGTCACGTCGAAAGTAGTTGTCGGCATAACTGGGCGTCAAACCCGCTCTTCGAGTCAGTCGTCAGCGGCGGTCGCCGCTTCTCGCTCGTGTTTCAGGTCACGGGCGTACGCGACGAAGTTGTCGAACAGCGCCTTCGCCTCACAGGCGGCCTCGTACGCCTCCGGCGTGATCTCCGCGAGAACCTCCTCGACGCGGGCGTCGCCGATCCGCTCTCGTTTCCCCTCCGTCACCTCGCGCGCGGTCTCGATGTCGTACTCCGGGTGGAACTGGACGCCCCAACAGTGACCCTGTCGGAACGCGTGAACCCCGTGTTCGTTCTCCGCGAGCAGCGTTGCCCCTGGCGGGAGGTCGACGACCGCGTCGCCGTGTGTGGTAAAGACCCGAAACGCCTCCCCAACATCGGCAAACAGGTCGTCGTCGCGGACTCGTCGGACTGTGTTGTATCCGATCTCGAACCCGTCCATACCGGCGACGCGGCCGCCGAGTGCCTCCGCAAGCACCTGATGCCCGTAACAGACGCCGAGCACCGGAACGTCGTCCGCGGCCGCCTCGGCGACGTAGTCGACGAGCGGCGGGATCCACGGCTCATCCCAGTAAACCGAGGAGCGAGAGCCGGTGACGACGACCCCGTCGAAGTCGGTGTGGTCGGGGAGGTGTCCCTCGACCGCCTCGAACTCGGCGAGGTCCGCGTCGATCTCTCGGCGGAAGTTTCGGCGCGTGTTCGCGCCGTCGTGGGCGGCGTTCAACAGGGCGAACCGAAGGCGAGCCATACAGTATCGAACGCGAGAGCGACTCAAAACGGTTACGTCAGATCGGAGTTCCTCCGGTGTCCGGGACGGGCCCCGTCGGCGCTCGGGCAGACTGAGACTCCCGGTCGTCGTCAGGGCGACGGATCCGTCGTCTGCTCCGCGAGCCAGCCGGTTACGAGGTCGTTGACCGCAGCCGACGCTTCGACACCGACGAGGTGTCGGGCACCCTCGACGGCGTGGAACTCACCGCGGGGGAGCCCCTCAGCGAGGGTCTCGCCGGCCGTGACCGGACAGACCGTGTCGTCGGTCCCGTGGACGACGAGCGCCGGCGTCGTGACCTCGAAGAGCACGTCGGCCAGATCGAACCCCTCAACCGCCGCGCGATGCGCCTCGTACACCTCGTGGCCGGCGTCCTCCGCGACGCGCCACTCCGCGATCCGTGATAGCGCGTCCGGGTGCGCCTCGCGGAAGTCGACCGAGAGCAGCCCGTGTAACGACCCCTCCACCGCATCCGGGTCGTTTGGGTCGGCCCAGACGCCGTTGGGGTTGTACGCGTCGCCCGCGGGTGGCGTCCCGAGAAGCGTCAGGCTCGCCGGTCGTGAGGAGGCCATCCCGTACGCGAGCGCGACAGCTCCGCCCAGCCCGTAGCCGACGAGGTGGGCGTTTCGGATCCCCTCGGTCGTACAGATCGCGTCGAGGTCGCTCGCGAGCCCCTCAACCGTGTACGGCCCCGGCGGCGCGTCCGACTCCCCAATTCCTCGCGTCTCCGGGGTGATAACCGTGTGTGGACCCGCGAGCGCCGCGTGCTGCCAGCCGAATTGCCACGGCCCGAGTCCGATGTCGCCACAGAACACGACTGCCTCGTCGTCGGCTGAGCGTCCCTCGTCGACCTCGTATCTGATCGAGACGCCGTCGTTGTTCGCGCGGGCCACGGCTACGGAGTCACGCCTCCAGAAGCGTCCGCAACACGTCCGGTGCGTCGTCGAGCGCGTCGTCGAGCGCGTCGGCGTCCGGCCCGCCGCCCTGTGCGAAGTCCGGGGGGCCGCCGCCGCCGCCGCCGACGCGGCTGGCGAGTTCGGAGACGACCTGCCCGGCGTTGACCCCGACTTCCTCCGGAACACCAACGACGAAGCTGGCAGAGCCGTTCGCTCCGCTGCCGACCACTGCGACCGAACCGTCTTCGACGTGGGCGTTAGCCGTCGCACGAAGCTCGTCGGCGTCGCCGTCGACACGCTGTATCACGGCGGTAAACCCGTCGATGTCGACCGTCTCCGCGTCGGTGCCGCCGGCGGCTCGCGCCTCCGCGAGTTCGGCTTTCAGTGACTCGACTTCCTTCCCGCGTGCTTTCCACTCCTCGAAGAACCGCTCGGCAGTCTCGGGGACGTCGAGCGGGTCGACATCGAGCGCGCCGGCGGCGTCGTACAGCGCGTCCTCCGTACGCTGTGTCGCCTCGACTGCGGCCTCACCGGCGGCGAAGACGATACGCTCGACACCGTCCTGTACCGGCTCCGTCTTCAGCACTTTCACCGCGCCGATGTCTCCCGTGCGATCGACGTGTGTGCCGGCACACGCCTGTACGTCGGCAGTGCCGACGTGGATTAGTCGAACGTTGGTTCCCGGTGGGACCCCGCCCTGATACAAGTCGAACCCGTGTTCCGCCTCAGCCTCGTGACGATGCGGCCATTCCTGACGGACCGAGAGGTTCTCCCGGACGATCTCGTTGGCAACGCGTTCGATCGCTTTGACTTCTTCCCGAGAGATCCGCTCGAAGTGACGCACATCGAGCCGCGAGGAGTCCAACCCCTTCTGTGCGCCCGCCTGCCGGACGTGATCGCCGAGCACCTCGCGGGCCGCGTGTCCGATCAGGTGTGTTGCCGTGTGGTGCGCTCGCAGCCGGTTCCGGCGATCCCCATCGACCTGCCCGCGAACGAACTCCCCCTTTCCGGGATCCGCATCCGTGTGATGAAGAACGACGCCGTCGACCTCCTGTACGTCAGACACGTCGACGGTCGTCTCGCCGGCGGTGAGTTGTCCCCGATCGGCCGGCTGTCCGCCACCCTCGGGGTAGAACATCGTCTGGTCTAACACCACATCGTACCCCTCCTCGCGCTCGAACACGTCGAGGACGACCGCCTCGAACTCCGTCCGTCCCTGCTCGTCGTAGAACAGCTTCTCGGTCTCTGGGAGGTCACCGAGGCGGTCGTCGCGGTCGTCGCTCTCGGCGTCGGCATCCGCCTCCTCGTGTCGATCGGCGACGAGTGCGTAGAAGTCGTCAGGTACATTGACGCTCGCGCCACGCTCCGCGGCGATTTCGGCGACCATGTCCGGCTGGATCCCGTGAGAGTCGTACAGTTCCAAGAGATCAGTTGTCGGGATCGGCTCACCGGTACCCGCGTACTCGTCGGCGAGTGCCTCGACCTTTCGGGAGCCGCGTTCGAGCGTCTGCCGGTACTTCCGCTCCTCGGTGCGGACGATCTCACGGATCGTATCGCGGTTCTCGTAGCCGAGTCGCTCGGCCTGCATGTCAACGAGTTCGTCGAGCGGCGCGTCGACGCCAACCTCGTCCACGAGCCGTTTCGTCCGGCGGAGCACCATCCGCGCGAGGTAGCCAGTCCCCACGTTGGAGGGGACAATCCCGTCACCGAACATGTACGCCAGCGTACGCGAGTGGTCGGCGATCGCGTAGATCGACTCCAACGGCTCCACGAGCTTTCGGAGTCGGTCCACGTCAACATCGAGCCGCTCCGCGATGTCGCCGCGTGCGGCCTCCACATCGTCAACATCGTCGATGTCGAGTCGACCGGAGAGCTTTGCGGCGCGATGAATAAGCTCACGTTCCGCTTCCGTGTGTTCGATCCCCGCGTTCTCTTTTAAAAAGTCGATCGCGTCGGGGTATACCGCCTCGTACACCGTCGCCGTCCCTTGACTCATCCACGTCCATCGCTCCAGCCCGTAGCCGGTGTCGACGATGTACGTGTCCATGAACGAGTACGTGTTGCCGTCCTTCATCTCGTACTCGCCGTCCGGGTCCTGCTCCATACACATGAAGACGAGCGTCGCCAGCTCGGCGCCTTTATAAATAACCTCGATCGCCGGGCCGGCGTTGCCGCCGCCGACCCACGGGTCTTCGATGTAAGTGATCTCCTCGAGGTTCGCACCGAGGCTCTCGAACAGCTCGTCGCAGTACCGGACCGTCTCGTCTTTCCAGTACACCTCACCCTCGTAGGCGTACTCCGCCTCGGCGTCCTCGCGCGTGTTGAACGCGTGGTGGGCCATCATCTCGAAGGCCATCG
>CAYRWH010000063.1:0-2002 GCA_964427935.1 uncultured Halobellus sp.
GGCGTCGTCTACTCGCTCGATCGGCTCGGCGTTCCGCTCGTCGAGATAGGCACCGGGCCGGACATCCGAAGTCCCGAGGAGGCGAAGGCGGCCGCCGAACGGATCGGGATGCTGTTACGGTCGACGGGCGCCGTCAAGCGCGGGCTCGGAACGATCCGCCAAGATGTCAACGTCTCCATCGCCGAGGGAGCCCGCGTCGAGGTGAAAGGCGTTCAGGATCTTCAGGGGATCGAGGAGATTGTCCGCGGCGAGGTCGGCCGTCAGGCAGAGCTGTTGGCGATCCGGGATACCCTCCGCGAGCGCGACGCTCAGGTCGGCGAGACGCAGGATGTGACCAACGTCTTCGCCGACACCGACTCCGGGGTGATCCGTGGGGCGCTCGATTCGGGCGGCAAGGTCACCGCTGTCCCCCTGTACGGATTCGACGGCGTGGTTGGTCGGGAGATCCAGCCGGACCGTCGACTCGGTACCGAACTCTCGGACTACGCGAAACGACACGGCGCGGGCGGGATCTTCCACACCGACGAGCTGCCCGCCTACGGCGTGACGGAGGCGGAGGTCGCGGCCCTCCGCGAGGCGGTCGGCGCAGGTGAGGGGGACGCGGTCGCTATCGTGGCTGCGGATCCCGAGACCGCCGAACTCGCGATCGACGCGGCCGCAGACCGGGCCGCCGCCGCGGTCGAGGGCGTGCCGGAGGAGACGCGAGGCGCAAACGACGACGGTACCACACGATACCTCCGGCCGCTTCCGGGTGCCGCACGAATGTATCCCGAGACTGATGTCCCACCGGTCGAGCCCGACCCGTCGGATGTCGATCGACCCGAACTGCTCGACCAGAAGACCGATCGGTACGTCGAGTCGTTCGGGCTCGACCGGGGACTGGCCGAACAGGTCGCGTTTGGACGGCGGTTCCCGCTGTTCGAGACGGCCGTCGATCGCGGCGTTGACCCAACGTTCGCGGCGTCGACGCTGGAGTCGACGACGACGGAGATACGCCGCGATGGTGCCCCCGTCGAGAGTCTCACCGATGACCACTTTCTCGACCTGTTCGATCTCGTCGAGTCGGGCGACCTCGCGAAGGAGGGCGTCCCCGAAGTCCTGACGACGCTCGCCGAGAACCCCGGTCTCTCCGCCGCCGAAGCGGTCGAGGAGGCTGGCCTGTCGGGCGTGAGCGAGGACGAAGTCCGTGAGGCGGTCGTCGAGGTCGTTGAGCGCAACGCCGACCAGATTGCCGAGGAGGGAATGGGTGCGTTCTCGGGACTGATGGGCGAGGCGATGGGTGCGTTACGCGGGAAGGCGGACGGCGAGGTCGTCTCCGAGATCCTCCGCGAGGAAATCGGCAAGCGGTCGTGAGCGGCCCTCGGATCACTCCGGAACGTCGCTTGTGACGCCCGCACGAAGGTCACGGCCGAAGTAGTGACCGACAAGCGCCAGGAGGAGCCCGAGTCCTCCGCCGACTGCGAGAAGTGGGAGTCCCCACTCCGAGAGGTAATCGAGCCCGATCGGAAGGAATCCGACCCCGAGAACGCTCGTCACGGCGGTTCCGGAGCCAGCAATGGCACCAGCGATCCCCGTCTCGACGTACTTCCGCGCGGAGAACAGCAGGCCGACGAGAAACGCCCCGATGAGGACTCCGAGCGCCGGGCCGATCGTTCCTCCGATGAGCGGAACAGCACCGCCGAGAACGACGCCGAAACCGACGACCAGGACGGTGAGCGCGAACGATTTCAGCGAGAACCAGCGACCGTCGACGCCGATCCGACCGGATCCCCCGCCGCTCCCACCGGTTGCGGTGTCGGCTCCCGCGGACGACTCGGTCGTCGCCTCGACTCCCGATGTCGAACTCTCGCCGCTACTCGCGAGGTCATCGTCGAGGAGGTCGTCGAGGTCATCGAGCGGATCGCCATCGTCGGCCTCCCGCTCCTTGGAGGGTTGCATACCCGACGATTCGCCTATATGGACTTGGGTCTTGTGCCGATGAAGTTGCTTCAGAACGTGTTAG
>CAYRWH010000063.1:2102-9094 GCA_964427935.1 uncultured Halobellus sp.
CCCACACCCTCGTCGTCGCCGTGTTTTCGTCCGCCCCACACGCGCTTATCGACGAGTGACACCGTCATCGGTTCCTCAACGACAATCTGACACGAGAGTCGGGGGTAGCCGAACCGGTCGGCGAGCCGATCGTGCCAGTGCTCCGCGGCCGGACCCTTCTGGACCCGCACACCACAGGTCGCACAGAGGCCTCGACCGCCGCAGTTGAGCCGCCTCGTGACGGTGGCGTACGGCGAGCAGTCGGCGTCGAGGAGCACGTCCCGGAGGGTACGACCCGGATCGATGCGGAGCGTGTGGCGCTCGTCCCCATCGATCACGACGACCTTGATGCGGTCGTCGGTCTCGTGTGACTGACCGACTCCGTCGGCTACCATCGATCCGGTCCAAGCGATCGGGCTCCGGTTGGTGGGTGGCTTCGCTCGGCGCTGCGAGACGGGCTCTCGGCGTGTCGCATGTCGGCTCTTGTAGTCGCATTCGGATAGGTGTGACTCCGGGAGGAGCCGGAACGACTTTCGGCTCCCGTCCGGTCCCTCCGAACATGGATACACGACGTGCCCTTCTCCACGCTCTCGCGTCGGGGCCCGTGTCGGGACCATCGCTTGCGGACGAACTGGGTGTTTCCCGGGCGGCGGTCTGGAAGGCAGTCGAATCACTCCGCGAGGAGGGGTTTGCCGTCGAGTCGACGCCCGACGGCTACGTCGCGCCCGACGACCCCGCGTACTGTGCGGCCGGGATCGAATTCGAACTCGACGCGCCGTACACGGTGGAGTACCACGACTCCGTCGGTTCGACAAACGACCGGGCGAGGACGCTCGCCGAGGACGGACGGTCAGATATCGTTGTCGTCGCCGACGAGCAGACCGGGGGTCGCGGTCGACTGGATCGTGAGTGGGTCGCGCCGAGCGGCGGCGTCTGGGCATCGATACTGGTCCGCCCGGAGGTCGCTCCCGCCCGCTCACCGCTTTTCACCCTCGCGGCCGCCGTGGCGACGACCGACGCCTGTCGTGAGGCTGGTGTCGACGCGGGTATCAAGTGGCCAAACGACGTGCTCGTCCGCGACGAGGCGGACGCGGAAACGCGCGCGACCATCGGCGACCGAGGCGGCCGGAAACTCGCCGGGATCCTCACCGAGATGGAAGGGGAAGCGGACCGCGTCTCGTGGCTTGTCCTTGGAATCGGCGTCAACGCGAACCTCGACGCGGACGCGCTGCCCGCCGGGGCCACGTCGCTCCGAGCGGAACGAGCAAAAACAGCCACTGCTACCCGCGACGGCAACGTTACCAGCGACAGCAACGTTGCCGGCGACAGCGACGGCAACGCTGCCGATATCGATCGGCGGCGGTTCGTCTCGCGACTCCTCGAACGATTCGCCGAGTTGGCTGCCGAGCCGGACGCCGTGTTGTCCGCCTGGCGCGACCGTGCGATCACGCTCGGGCGACGGGTCCGCGTCGAGACATCGACCGGCGCGGTGGTCGGCACTGCTGCGGACGTAGAGCCGCCCGGTGCGCTCGTCATCGAGACGGACGATGGACCAGTGCGGGTACACGCCGGCGACTGCGAACACCTTCGGGAGGTCGGCGAGTCTGGCAGCGACACGGAGTGAGGTGTCCTCGGAAACGACCCGCTTGTGAATCGGATGTTGACTCCACGTGTGACTCGGGTGTCGGTGCCTCGCGTGGTCCGGCTGCTGGCTCCTCGTGTGATCGTGTGTACCGTAGGCAGGGGACGCTCCCTCTCGCATCGCTTTTTACCGCCGAGCGCCCACCGGGAGTAATGAGTTACCGGATCGGTCTCGTCGGTAAGCCCTCGGTGGGCAAGTCGACCTTTTTCAACGCGGCGACGATGAACGACGTGCCAGAAGGAGCCTATCCCTTCACAACGATCGACCCGAGCGTGGGTGAGGCGTACGTCCGCGTCGAGTGTGCGGCCCCCGAGTTTGAGGAGAGTTGTACGCCGAATGTGGGCGTCTGCCGCGACGGCACTCGGTTTGTCCCCGTAGAACTCGTCGATGTTGCCGGACTCGTTCCCGGCGCACACGAGGGTCGCGGCCTCGGAAACCAGTTTCTCACCGACCTCAACGAGACCGACGTGTTGGTCCACATCGTCGACTTCTCGGGGACGACCGACATCGAAGGGGAGGCGACGACAGGCCACGACCCACGGGACGACATCGACTTCCTCGAAGCAGAGCTCGACGAGTGGTACCTCGACGTCCTTGAGAAGGGCATCGAAAAGTTCGAAACACGCTACCACGGTGCTGAGGCAGCCATTGAGGAGGAACTCGCCGAACAGATGTCTGCGTTTGGGATCGGCAAGGACCGAATGAAACAGACCATCCTCGCGGAAGGGCTCGAACTCGATCCAGACGCGTGGACCGCGGACGAGAAGGCCTCGCTCGCCCGCGAGATCCGGAAGCGCACGAAGCCGATGGTCGTCGCCGCCAACAAAATGGACACGCCGGAGGCCCAAGCGAATTGGGAGACGATCACGAGCGACCCCGACTACGACCACCTTTCGTTCGTTCCCGCGAGTGCGCACGCCGAGAAGGCATTAAAGAAGGCTGACGACGCGGGCGTCGTCAACTACACGGCTGGTGACGACAGCTTCGAGATCGTCGGTGACGTCTCCGACGAGCAGGAGGCTGGCCTGCGACAGATCGAGACGTTCACCGAGGAGTACGGCGGGACGGGCGTCCAACACGCGCTTGAGGCGGCCGTATTCGACGTGCTCGGCTGTATCGCCGTCTTCCCCGGCACTGCGAGCGGGAGCCGTGACGACAACAAGGGGGTCTTTCGTGACTGTTTCATTCTGCCTGCGGGGGCAACAACGGAGGAGTTCGCGTTCCACATCCACTCGGACATCGGCGACGGACTGCTCCACGGCACCGACTGCCGGAGCGGTCGACAGGTGGGAACGGGTCACGAACTCGATCACCGAGACGTGATCGAGTTGGTCTCGACGAACCAGACCGCGCCCTAAAGCCGTCCTCGTTGGGTGTGAGAGGATGGATGTCGGAACTCATTCTCCCGGTCGGACCAGCGCCACGAGCATATAAGATGGTCCCGTGACCTAAGGGAGATATGGAACGTACCGTAACGGTGGTACCGGAAGCCGGCTTACACGCGCGACCCGCTTCGAAGCTCGTACAAACTGCCAACGGGTTCGATGCCGAAGTCTCGATCAGCCGGGCCGATGAGGGAGATAACTCCGGTGAAGATGACAACGAGTTGGTTCCGGCGAACAGCATGCTCTCCGTGACGGGATTAAACGTCGCTCACGGAGAGTCGGTCCGCGTGGTCGCCGAGGGTCCGGAGGCGGCGGCCGCGCTCGATGCGATCGCCGAACTTCTCTCGACGCCCGTCGAGAACGCGGAAGAGGACGGAAACGGAGGGCCGGACACTGCGGCCGGTGGTGACGACGAGTGAGAACCCTCGCTGGGGTCGGCAGCACGCCGCTCTCCGGGATCGGAACGGCGCGCTGGTACGATCCGGCCGCCGACCTGCGGCTCCCGGAGCGACCGGAGCCCGCCACGGTTGATCCGACTGTCCAACGAGAACGCTTCGAGAACGCCCGCACCACCGCTCGCGAGGCGATCCGACGGGCTCGGGACCGGGCCGCGGACCGCGTCGGCGAGGACGAGGCGGCGGTCTTCGACGCACACGAGGCGTTCCTCGACGATCCGGGACTCGTCGACGACATCGAGGCTGCCATCGAGAAGGGTGTCTCCGCAGAACACGCGGTCGACGACCAGTTCGGAGCGGCCATCACCGAGTTCGAGGCGATGGACGGGCGGATGGCAGAGCGTGCGGACGATCTCCGTGATGTGCGAGACCGACTGCTCCGAGTACTGCTCGATGTCGAGACGGTCGACCTCTCGGCGCTCCCGCCGGACACCGTGCTGCTGGCGGAGCGACTCACCCCGAGCGACACCGCAAGCCTCGATCCCGACGCAGTTGCTGGGCTCGCGACTGCGACCGGCGGACGAACTTCACACGCGGCGATCATCGCGCGCTCCCTTTCGATCCCGGCTGTAGTCGGCGTCGGCGAGGCACTCAGTGCCGTCACGGACGGCGAGACGGTGCTCGTTGACGGCTCGGCCGGGGAAGTCGTCACCGACCCCGATGAGACACGCTGTGCTGCGGCCGACGACGAGACGACCGAGGCCGTTCACGACCGAGTGAGCACGGCGGACGGAACCTCAGTCGAAGTCGCCGCCAACGTCGGGAGCGAGGCGGAGCTGGCCCCCGCGAGCGACCGCGGCGCGGACGGAATCGGACTGTTCCGGACGGAGTTCCTCTTTCTTGACCGCGAGTCGCCGCCGGACGAAACAGAGCAGTACGAAGCGATCACGACCGCTCTCGAACGGTTTCCCGACGCTCGCGTCGTCGTTCGGACGCTCGACATCGGCGGGGACAAGGACGTTCCGTACCTCGATCTTCCGGCTGAGACGAACCCGTTCCTCGGTCGGCGTGGCATCCGGCTGTCGCTGGACGAACACGCGGATCTGTTCGACACACAGTTGCGTGCCCTGTTGCGTGCCGCTGCGTTCGATGCCGGCGGAGACCTCGCCGTTATGTTCCCGATGGCAGCGCGGGTCGAAGACGTGACAGAGGCGGTCGCGACGATCGAGTCAGTGGCGGCCGATCTGGAAGCGGAAGGGGTCGATTACGCAGTCCCCGAACTCGGCGCGATGATAGAGACGCCGGCTGCTGCGGATATGGCGGGGGCGTTGAGCGATCGGCTCGATTTCCTCAGTATTGGGACCAACGACCTCACCCAGTACGTGATGGCTGCCGACCGCGAGAACGACGCCGTTGCGGAGTACCACGACCCGCTCCATCCGGCGGTGTTGCGGGCGATACACCGAACGACAACCACCGCAGCGGAGACCGACGCGTGGGTCGGACTGTGCGGCGAAATGGCCGGAGATCCGGCGTTGACCGAACTGCTCGTTGGGCTCGGTCTCGACGAACTCAGCATGAGTGCGGTCACGGTGCCGGCGGTAAAAACGCGGATTCGAGAGGTCGACGCGGACGATGCCCGCGCACTCGCAGAGTCCGCTCTCGCCTGTGAGACGCGGGCGGAGGTTCGAACGCTACTCACGGAGTGATTGCGGGCGTCGCGCGCCGCGTCTGCGTTACGGGAGTACGAGGAGAAAACCCCGCCGCTCAGGGCGGGGAGGATGTCAAAGCTTCTCGATGTCCCGGGCCGCTTCAGCTTGTTCTCGCACCGTATCCATCGTAGCATTCGGGTCGGTCGCGGCGACCGCCGCGTTGACCGCTCCCTCAAGTACCGGGGCGTCCGCGATGACCGCGTCGACATCTCCCATCTCGATGGCGACATCTGCGTTCATCACTGCGCTGCCGAGATCGACCAGTACGACGACGCCGTCGCCGTCGTCCGCCGAGGCGATGACCTCGGTGATCGCGTCCGGGACGGTCCCGATGCCGCCCTGGCCGTCGCCGCCGACGGACTCGATACGCGTGTCGCCAGCCATCTCGGCGGCCACCTCGCGGATCCCCTCAGCCGCCCGCTCGCTGTGGGAGACGACAACGAGTCCGACGGTCACTCCTCGCCCTCCGCGGTCGTCGCTTCGTCCGAGTCGGCGTCTTTCGTGTCCTCACTCTCGTTCGCGTCCTCATCCGGAATCGTCGGTGAGGTCGCGTCGACATCGGGCACCGGCTCGTCGAGCCGATCCGCGGCCGTCTCTAACAGCTCTTCGAGGATGAACAGGGTGCTCGTCGCGCCCGGATCCTGATGGCCGACTGACCGCCAACCGAGATACGAGGCACGGCCTTTCCGCGCACGGATCGGGACGGTAAACGCGACGCCACGCTCGGCCGCGTCGGTTGCCCGCGCGAGTGCTTCGAGCGGTGGTCGGTCATCCGTCTCTATCGACTTTTTAAAGGTGTGAACCGCCGGTAGCAGGGCGTCAATCATCGTCTGGTCGCCAACCCGAGCGTCGCCCCGGTCCTCTACCTTCGCCAGATACGTCTCTGCGAACGCGACCGCGGTCTCGGCGCTGATTCCGTCCGCCAGTTCCGCGCCGGCAAAGACGAGTGAGCCGCCGAACAGCGGCCCCGACGCGCCACCCACCTCCGACATGAGCGTCTTCCCGACGGTTTTCGCGACCGTTTCCGGGTCGGGGTCGTCGAGGTCGCCGGCGGCTTCCGCCGCTTTCGCCCAGCCCCGTGCCATGTTTCCACCGTGGTCCGCGTCGCCGATTGCCGAATCGAGCTGTGTGAGGTGGTCGCGCTCGGCTTCGAGTCGCTCGGCGACCCGTTCGACGGCCGCGACGACGGCCTCGCCGTCCCCGCTCATTGGACGCTCAACCCGGGAGTGTCGGCCGGCGCGTCGAACAGGGCCTTGAGCTCGTCGTCGAGGACACACACCGTGATCGAGAGCCCCTCCATGTCCAGCGAGGTCATGTAATCGCCTACCCACGCGTCGTAGGTCTCGATGTCGTGTTCACCGAGCAGTTCCTGAAGCCGCCGGTTGACGACGAACAGCTCCATCTCGGGCGTGGCTCCCATTCCGTTGACGATGGTGAGCACTTCCTCACCCGCCTCGACATCGAGGTCATCGAGTACGGCCTCGGTCAGTTCGTCGGTCACCTCGTCGGCGGGCATGGTCCCGGTGCGCTCGGTGCCCGGCTCGCCGTGAATCCCGATTCCCAACTCGATCTCGTCGTCACCCAGATCGAAGGTCGGCTCGCCCTTTTCAGGGGTGACACAGGAGGTGAGCGCCATCCCCATCGTCCCGACGTTGTCGACGACCTTCTCCGCAACCCGCTTTACCTCCGAGAGGTCGGCTCCCTCGGCCGCCTTCGCGCCCGCAGCCTTATGAACGAGAATGGTACCGCAGACGCCTCGGCGGCCGGAGGTGTACAGCGAGTCCTCGACGGCGACATCGTCGTCGACGACGACGCTCTCGACGTTGACGCCCTCCATCTCCGCCAACTCGATAGCGGTCTCGAAGTTCATCACGTCGCC
>CAYRWH010000064.1:0-8835 GCA_964427935.1 uncultured Halobellus sp.
CCCGAGAATATAAAACCCGCGAGTGATCCGCCACATCGACCGTGTGGAACCGATGGAGGCGGCGATATTTGATGGAAATTTGTGTGTTCACACGTGTCATGGGGAGAATTTGTACGGATACCACGAATCGATTCCACGGGCATGGCTTGAGGGGATTTCACCGGGTCGGTCCTACGGCTGAGTGGCGGTTTCGTATGCGAGACACACCCGAATCCGGTCGCCGGACGACACCGTTTTGCCCCCGCCGTGGCTTCGAGCGCGTGTATGTTTGACTCCGGATCGTCGGTGGCGGCGGCGTTGGAAGCCGCCGGCGCGACCCTCGAAGACGCACAGCGACAGCCGAACGGCGTTGATCTCACCGTCGACGCCGTCTTCGAGGGAGCGGGCCGCGGCCGGATCGGCCGCCACGAGAAACGCGTCGCCGACCGTCATGAACTCGAACCGGACGACGGCGAGTACCGACTCGACGCCGGAACGTACGTCGTCAGATACGGCGAGGTCGTCCGGATTCCGGAGGGCCGTATCGGCTTTGTGCTCCCGCGCTCGACGCTGTTGCGGAACGGGTGTACACTCGACACCGCGGTGTGGGACGCTGGCTACGAAGGGGTTGGTGAGGGTCGACTCGACGTCGGCAATCCAATTGACATCGAACCCGGGGCCCGAATAGCGCAGTTGGTTCTCGCACGCGCAGACCATGACGGTACGTACGACGGTGACTACCAGTCCGAAGGAATCTGAACGTCACTTGCCGTCGGGAGCCGTTGCTCACCGGTTTAAAGGAACGAACCCCGCGGCGTGCCGGGAAAAGATGGCACGCCGCAGGGTTCAGTAGGTCCCCGCTGACGCTTCGGCCCTCCAAGCGAAGCGTCACCTGAGTAAAGCGGCGCGATACACTTAACGATGCCGGGGGCGGCAGAGATAGTGTATCAAAACCGCTAGATTCGTTAATAAGGCGTGCTCACTCCGAGGGTCGTCGTGCGGGATGGTCCGCACGAAGACGCGGCTGTCCCTCACCGAGGAGTCGCTCGCGAAGCGTGTCGCCCTCGGGGTCGGTGTCGGCGGGCGGAACCAACCCCCGTTCGCGGAGTTCGGGGACGACGAGGTCGACGAAGTCAGTGAGCGAGTCGGGTCGGACGACCTCCTTCACGTTGAATCCGTCGACACCGACCTCCTCGTGCCAGTATGCCAGCTCGTCAGCGACGTGTTCGGGCGTTCCAACTATCGTCGGCGACGTGGTCCCGAGTCCGCAGAACTCCGCGACCTCGCGGACGGTCCACTCGCGATCCGGCTGGGCCTTTGTGAACGCGTTCATCGTGCCTTGGATCGCGTCCGTCTCGATGTGCTCCACCTTTTGATCGGGGTCGAGTTCGGAGAGATCCATGTCGAGGAAGCCCGAAAGCAGCGCGAGCGTCCCCTCGACGTCGACGTGGCGTTCGTACTCTTCGTGTTTCGCCTCCGCGAGCGCCTGCGTCTCTCCGACCACCGGGACGACGCCGATAAAAAACCGCAGGCTCTCCGGGTCACGACCGTAGTCGGCGGCGCGGTCCTTCACGTCGGCCATGTACTCGCGAACGCCCTCCTCGGTCGGCTGACTCGCGAACACGGCCTCCGCGTTGGCGGCCGCGAACTCGCGGCCGCGATCCGAAGAGCCGGCCTGGTACACGACGGGAGTGCGCTGCGGCGAGGGCTCACAGCCGTGCGGGCCCGGCACGGAGAAGTGCTCGCCCTCGTGACCGACCGCGTGGACCTTCTCGGGGTCCGTGTAGCGTCCGGCTTCCCTGTCGCGTTCAACCGCGTCATCCTCCCACGAGTCCTCCCAGAGCGCGTAACAGACGTCGAGAAACTCGTCCGCCCGGTCGTATCGTGTCTCTTTGTCCATCCGCTCGTCGAGTCCGAGGTTCTCGGCGGCCGACTGAAGGTACGAGGTGACGACGTTGATGGCGATCCGTCCGTCTGTGAGGTGGTCCAACGTCGAAAACTCCCGCGCGAGCTGATACGGGTGCGTGTACGTCGTCGAGCGCGTCACCGCGAAGCCGAGATCATCAGTTGCGGCAGCCATTGCCGGCACGACGAGCTGTGGATCGTTCGCGGGCGTCTGTATCCCTCGATCGACGGCGGTGTCACGGTCGTCACCGTATACGTCGTAGATGCCGCGAACGTCCGCAAAAAAGACCGCGTCGAACCCGCCACGCTCGGCGGTTCGAGCGACCTCCGTCCAGTACTCGGTGTCGGTGTACTCCGGCGAACGGTCCCCTGGGTACGTCCACGACCCCGGCGAGACGTGCTCGACGGAGTTCATCGTGAATAGGTTGAGATGTAAGCGGTCGGTCACGGTCGCTGTACGGGCTCCGGGCGTAATACCCCCGACATAGTGGCGGCACTTGTCGACTTCGAGGACGACTCCGAGACCTGTACGCAGGTCGACTCCGGAGCCTGTACGCACGCCGATCCAGCACTGTGCGCACGCCGACTTCGGCACGACCGCGTCCCGGACGATCGAAGCGTCGGCAACTACGGGGTCGATGACGGATGTGAGTTATAAAAGGGTTCTTTCAGCGCAGGGAGCGCATCAAGGCGTCAGCGGCTCTGTGCCGGAGACATACGCGGCGAGATCCGACGTGGTGATGATTCCGATTGGGGTCCCCTCGTCGTCGACGACGGGGACGTGGTGGAACCCGTGTTCGACCATCGTCGCGGCGACCGCGGCGACGGAGTCCTGTGCGTCCGTCGTCACCGGATTCGCCGTCATGTAGCGCTCAACCGTCGTCTCCGCCTTGGGCTGGCTCTTGGCGACGATCTCGACGAAATCCGTCGTCGTCAGGATCCCGACGAGATGGCCGTCCTCAACGACGAGCGCAGAACTGATGTCGTTGTCAAGAAGGACGCCAGCGGCGTCGGCAACGAGCGTGTCCGGAGTGACGGTGTGGAGATCGGTCGTCATCAGCCGGGCCACAAAGACATCGTCTATCTCGTCCATACAGGGGGATCCCGCCGTCGGTGTATAAGCGTTCTCACGCGGGGAGGTAGAGACAACGAGCGATCGACGGTATTGGTGTGTGACGATCCGGGCCGGTCACAGGAACCGCGAGAGGCCGGACTGTCGCCGTGGTCCGCCACCGTCGGGGTCGGCGACCCACGCTGTCCGCTCGTCGCGAAGTCGATCACGGTCGGTAGAGGGGGGATCGGCGGGCTCGTGAGCGTCACACGCCTCACCACACTCCCGGCCGGGATCGACGACGCATCCGAACTCCGCACAGTACGGCCGCCCATCCGCCGTCGTCGTCGCGTGGCTACAGGCAGGCGGATCCGGCCGCCACCCCTTGCCGTACGCGCGTTCGGCAATCCGCCGTCGCTTCCGCGCCTTCGCCTCGGCACCGACGATCGAGACATCAGTTCGGAGCCCCCGCTGCTTGCGAATCTCGATCCCCCGCTCGTTCGGCTCTAACGGGGTCGGCTCGCGGAGCACCTCGTGGCTCCCCGTTTCGGGATCGAACCGCCAGACGCCGACCGCGTCGGGGATCCGATTGAGATGCGCGCGAGTGACGTAGGAGGCGGTCGCGAGGACCACCTCGTCGAACAGACCGAGCGCAACATCGTATCGTAGCTGTGTCGTAAGGTCGCCCGGGTTGCCGAGGTCCGGTTTGTTCTCTATCGCCGTCAGCGACCCAACCCAGTCGTCCGGATAGCGCGCGGTCGTGCGCACGACCGGTCGCCCGCCGCGTCGCTCCCGTTCGAGGTAGCCAGCCTCGACAGCGGCGTCGACGACGGCGGTCGCCCGTTCCGGCGGCAGATCGAACGCCTCGGCGACGGGGACAGCCTCTCCCGGGCCGACCCGCGCCTCGATCGCCGCCTCCGGGATCCGATCGGGCGAGATGGCGGCTCGGTCGTCGAAGTTGGGTCCCGGCCGCAACAGACAGATGTCGACGATTCGGGCTCCCGGACTCGTCACCCCGGAACCGAGCTGGCGTGCGAGGACACGGTCCGGCGACTCAAGAGCCGCACACAGCGCCAGCTCGAACCGGAACTCCATGTTGGACACAGGGCCGACCAGGAGTAAAACGTCTCGGCCGAAACCCGTATTCGACGGCGGCCCATATCAGGACTATGCGCCCGGTTACGCGGAACCTCCTCATCGCCATCGCGCTGGTCGTCGTCGCCCTGCTCGCGCTTGGCGCGCTGCCCAGCTACCTCGGGAGCGGAGACCCGTACTATCTCACGGCCGAGTCGATAGAGACCGACGAGCCGGCCGTCGACGTTAACGACGTAGAAGAGCGGCGTTATCCGTTCCTGACTGGCGCACTCGAAAGTCCCGACGGGCGCTCGGAGGGGTACCAGCTCGGGCCGTACGGTATCAAAGAGTGGTTCACGCACACACCGTTCGACGAAATTGACGCGCTCTCTCAGCGGGTCGCTGGAGCGACCGTCGACGACGGGATCCGCGTCGAGCGCGACGGGCAAACCTATTACGTCGAAGTGACCCAGTCACCCTCATGAGCGACGAGACGCCCGACGACAGGCCGGACCAGAATACGGCGGACGAGATATCGACCGTGAACGAGGGGAGAGATCTTCGTGACCTCCCCGCCTTCTCAGACGGTCGGCGACACTCGTTGCCCGGCGAACCGGAGTGGCCGGTTCGAGAGGTCGCGGTCGAGTACGACCCCGGCTGGTTCGTCGGCGGGTACGACCGCGTCGAGCAGCCGGACGGGAGCGAAAAGAAGTACTACTGGGCTGAGCTCCCGCCGGCGACCGTCGTGATAGCGGTCGCGGACGACGAGGTCCTGTTCGTTGAGCAGTATCGACCGACGGTCCGAAACACGCAGTTGGAGCTACCCGCAGGGATCGTCGAGCCCGGCGAGTCGTACACCACCGCCGGCGCGCGCGAACTCGGCGAAGAAACCGGCTTCGCTCCGTCATCAACCTCGCTTCTTCAAGAGGTGTGGTGTTCGACAGGCGTTCTCCGGCACAAGCGCGGCTACGTGTTCGCCGAGGGACTAGAGCCGGTCGATGTCGAGGCCGACAGCAACGAGTTTCTCGTGCCGCATTCGATACCGGTCGACGAAGCGCTCGAACACGCGCGGGAGCCGCCGACGAACGACGCGACGCTGGAAGGGTTGCTGTTGGCCGAACACGAGGGGCTCCTGTGAACCCGGAGTTTTACGATCTGGGGGCTCTACTTATTAAATTGTATTACTTCTAATACCGCCTTTCGTAACAACTCTTTTTATACTGTAGCGCCTGAGTTAATAACACAATGGCACTAACCTGCGCAGACTGTGATTCGGAGTTCAACACGGCAGCCGCACTGACCCAGCACCTCCCGCTCCACCACGACACGTGTGGTGTCTGTAACGAACCGTTCGACGACACCGACGCGCTCCGCGAGCACGTCCACGAAGCACACTAAGACGGGCCGAGCCGCGTTGTCGGGGCGACACGAAACCGACGGCTCACCCTGAGCGTTCTCTACATCGCCACCCCTTATAAATCGGCGTCGTCTCCCCCGGTCACGGATCCCGCGCGGAGCAGCCGAACCGCTTTTTTTGCGTCCTCAGTTGCTTGGTATCCCCGTCGCCCGTCGACTTCGACTTCCTCGATCAGTCCGGCGACGCGGAACTCCGCGAGTCGACCGTGGAGGTCCGACTCACACATATCAGAGCGGTCCAGTAGCTCTCGAACCGACGAGGGGGGAGTATCGACGATATCAACGAGCAGGCCGAGCGATCGGTCGTCGTGGACCGACCGGATCACCCGACGAACGGGGCCTGGAACCGCGAGCGACGCCGTCGCGAGCGGCGACTCTCCGTCGACAACAGTCAGATCCGCGTTCTCGACGTACCGCTCCTCACCGGTCGTCGGGTCCCGAACCCGGCTCGACTCATCGGACCGTTTCACGAGGAGATACCTGTCGCCCTCGCCGTCCCTGACCGTCTCCATAGCCGATTGAAGGGGCCGAGAGTCATTACCGTTCCGGGGCACTGCTCTCGTCCGACTCGTCGTCTACCGTCGTATCCGAGTCAACATCCTGCTCGGCGTCTACTGCCGCGTCCGAATCAACATCTGGCCCGGCGGCTACCACCGTGTCCAACTCGTCTGCCGCCGCGTTCGACTCGTCCTCCCGAGACTGATCCCACGCGCGGTACGTCTGGTACGTCCGGATCCCGGCGAGCAGGCCGACGGCGAGGAGTGCGGGACCGGCTCGACTCCATCCTTCGAAGTACCAGACCATTGGACCTAAAAAGACGAGGAGGAGGGCGATGTTCGCGTAGATCACGGCGACCACAAACGCCCGAAGCGTGTCCGGATCGACATCGCCTGCCGACTCGAAATCCCCGCTATCGTCGAAGGTATCGACGGAGGGCGCTTCGGGGATGTCCGGCGTCATCTCCTGCTCGGCGTCGGAGCTCTCGCCGAAAGACACCTCGCCCTCGTTCTCCTCGTCGAATGGGAACACGGTTGAGTTACGGTACGCCGGGTCAAAGAGGTTGTGTCCGGCGTCGACCGCGGCACGAGCGAAAGCGTTCGTGCCGTTTTAGGCCACGTCGGTGAGTCGGACCGTTCGGCTCGCCTCGACCCACGCGAGCGGGTTTGTTGCGTCGAAAAGCACCACGTTACCGTCGTCCTCATACGCCTCCACCTCGGCGTGGACCGCGTCACGGTCTCCCGAGCGGTGCGTCCCGTTCTCCCGGTGAGGGTTCGTGGGCATAGACTGTGGTAAGTCATGGCACAATATATGCTTTTCCGTGGATGCGACTCCCACGGAGACCGGAACCGGAGGGAGAGACGGCTCGTCGAACCCGGCGTCCGGTGGCTCGTCGGAGCGACGGACGCGCGACCGAATGCCGAGTTTTTTAGCCGGGTACGCCGAAGCATTCGTATGACTCAGTCGGGGCTTTCGGATTTCTCGTCGTCAGACGATATTGACGGCGGCGGCACCGACCGAGACGACCTCGCCGCTGCGGAGGCGGAAGTCGTCACCGGTGTGGGAGGAGGGCGCGTCAACGACGTGGTCAATGTCGACGAGGCGAAGTTCCCGGACTCGACGGGTACCGTTGATCTGATGATCACCCAGATCGACTACGCCGTCGAAGGCTACGGGAACGACGAGTATCCGGTCGTTCACGTATTCGGCCGGCGCCCTGCTGAAAATAGCGAGGAGGACGCAGAACACGACACGGTAGAGCACCTCCGCGTCCTCGGCGTCGAGCCGTACTTTTACGTGCCGACGGTGGATCTTGCGGGTGACCCCGTGGAAGAGTACGACGCCGTCATCGGGACGCGCGAGACCGGACCCGACGGCGACCCGTACGAGAGTATCCGTAACGAGCCGCTTACCCGGATTGTCACGCGAACTCCGCGCGACGTAGGAAACATCCGCGATGAGTTCGCGACCACGTTCGAGGCTGATATCCGCTTCCCGAACCGCTTTCTGATCGACAACGGGCTCAACGGCGGAGTTCGGGTCGAGGAGCGTCGCCTCGACGACGGGACGATCCAAGTACACGAGGGGCACCTCGAACCCGCGGCCGTCGACGCCGAGATGCGTGTGAACACCTTCGACATCGAGGTCGACGACCGTCGCGGCTTCCCGGAGGACGGGGAGGAGCCGATCATCTGTCTCACCAGCCACGATTCCTATGACGACGAATACGTAGTCTGGCTGTACGACGCCCCCGAAGCAGAGATTCCGCCGCCAGAGGATCTCCCTAATTACGAGGGAATAGTGGGTGGCGACGAAGAGCTCGACTTTCGCGTGCGGACCTTCGAGACGGAGGGGGCGATGCTCGACGCATTCATCGAGTACATCGGGGAAACCGACGCCGACGTGCTAACGGGGTGGAACTTCGAGGACTTCGACGCCCCTTATCTCCTCGACCGAATGGAGGTGCTCGACGACGGAAGCCAGTACGACCTCTCCATCGACCGACTCTCCCGGATCGGAGAGGTGTGGCGGTCCGGCTGGGGTGGTCCCAACATCAAAGGGCGGGTCGTCTTCGACCTGCTGTACGCTTATAAGCGCACGATGTTCACGGAACTGGAGTCGTACCGGCTCGACGCGGTCGGTGAGCGCGAACTCGGCGTGGGCAAGGAGCGATACACGGGCGACATCGGCGACCTCTGGGAGCAGAACCCCGAGCGCCTGCTGGAGTACAGCATCCGCGACGTGGAGCTCTGTGTCGAGATTGACCGCACACAGGACGTGATCGCCTTCTGGGACGACGCCCGCAAGATCGTCGGCTGTAAGTTGGAGGACGCAACGACGCCGGGCGACGCGGTCGATATGTACGTCCTCCACATGGCGTACGGCAACTTCGCGCTTCCTTCGAAGGGTCAACAGGAGGCCGAGGAGTTCGAAGGTGGGGCGGTGTTTGACCCGATATCCGGGGTCCGTGAGATGGTGAGCGTGTTGGACCTAAAATCACTATACCCCATGTCGATGGTGACGATCAACGCGTCACCGGAGACGAAAGTCGATCCAGAAACGTACGACGGAGAGACGTATCGAACCCCGACGGGCGTCCACTTCCGCAAGGAGCCCGACGGTATCATTCGGGAGATGGTGAACGAACTCCTCGACGAGCGGGAAGAAAAGAAGGCGCTCCGAAACAACCACGAGCCGGGAACCGAGGCGTACGAGCAGTACGACCGCCAGCAGGGAGCGGTGAAGGTCCTGATGAACAGCCTGTACGGCGTGTTCGGTTGGGACCGGTTCCGCCTGTACGACCGTGAAATGAGCGCGGGCGTCACTTCGACGAACAGAGAGGTGATCGACTTTACCGCGGACGTGACGGCCGAGATCGGGTACGAAGTGACGTACGGCGATACCGACTCAGT
>CAYRWH010000065.1:0-5800 GCA_964427935.1 uncultured Halobellus sp.
GATTTATATGGGCGGAACAGTAATAATACACGTACCATCCCAGTAAGGTGTGTCAGGGCGGTCCTGCGTTTTAAAAAATATTCGCCTGTCGGTACACTGAGATTCCGGAGTTCGTTATCTCGTAGGGTTTTGTCTCGCGAGAGTGGTTCGCGTTACGGATCTTCTGTATCTCGACGGCGAGTCTGGTCTCTCGGAAGTCGGACCCGCGGACGTACTGGAGAACGAACACTGCGTCGGTGAGGTACTCAACGATCCCGTACCGCGAAGAGTACGAACTCTCGTCGCTCGCCTCGGAAGTAAGCAACGTTGTCATACCCGCCTCTTTTAACGACCGCGTGAAGCCGAACACCTCCGACCGTCGCTTGGCCGGGTGGTCGTACATCATCTCTAGTAGTGAGACAGAGTCGAGCACAAGGCGATCCGCCTCGAACGACTCAATGAGTCTCGCGAGGTCGTTCCGGATGGATGCGAGCGAATTTGCCATCTCGATCGGGTCGAGTGCGACGACCGCCAGCCGTCCCGCCTCCGCGTGGTCACGAAATGACCACCCCTTTTCCTCGGCAGTCGAGAGTATGGACTCGCGCGTCTGTTCGAGTGTGATGTACACGCCCCGATCGCCCGACTCCAGTGCCTCATTGAGGAACTGAAGCGCAAACGTCGTCTTTCCGGTCCCAGCGCCACCGATGACCGACAGTAGTGATCGCGTGGGGAGACCTCCCAGAATCATCTCGTCGAGCCCGGCGATGCCGATGTCTGTTCGATCAATATCGGAGTCCAACTCCTCGGCTGCGGCTTCGTCGAACCCGCCCGGCGTCTCCGTATCCGTTGACCGAGACCCGCCGAATGGGTCGTTCTCCCCGAAGGATCCCCCGCCACCACCGAAGGGATCGCCCTCCCCGAAGGATCCCCCGCCACCGCCGAACGGATCGCTCTCCCCGGAGGATCCACCGCCACCGCCGAACGGATCGCTCTCCGCTGAAGCCTCTCCCCCGCCACCGCCGAACGGATCGCTCTCTCCGGAGGATCCACCGCCACCGCCGAACGGATCGCCCTCCCCTGAAGCCTCTCCACCGCCACCGAACGGATCGCCGTCACCGAAGGATCCGGTATCGGAGTCGTCGCGGCGTTCAGGTCCGTCACCGATCGCGTCCGGTGACTGATCGGGTGACGTGTCAGCCGCGTCGTCAGATCGGCTCTCGGCGTCACCGTTCGGGTCGTCCTCGTCACCGGATCCGTCTTCCGCACCGGATCCGTCTCTCGCTTCCGGTTCGTGTTCCTGACTGGAGTGAGAGCTGTCGTCCTGTACGTGCTCCTCCTCAGCGGTGTCGGACGCGGGATCCTCCTCATCGAGCTCGCGGAGCGCGCGCTCGAACCAGTCCTCGTCGTCTTCCCCACTCATGATTCCGGGCGTCCGTACAGGATCGCCATATGGCCCGGAACGTGTGCCGATGGCTTGAAGCTTTCCGGAGCCCGGCCGATGTCCACATGCTTTTACTCCGGCCCGGAGGACCTTGCGAGTATGGAGATCGGAATCGTGGCTCGAAAGGGGAACCCGGACGCGACGGCGGTTGCTGTCCGGGTTCGAGACGCGGTTCGCACCCACGGGGCGTCTGTCTGGCTCGATGAACTGACGGCAGCCGCCCTCGACGAGACGCAGGGACGACCCGTCGACGCGCTCGCGGACTGCGACCTCGCCGTCGCCATCGGCGGTGACGGGACCTTCCTCTTCGTCGCACGGAACGCCGACGACACCCCGATACTCGGGATCAACCTCGGCGAAGTCGGATTCCTCAACGTCGTTTCTCCCGACAACGCGGAGGCAGCCGTTCTCTCCGCCATCGAGGAGTTCCGTGACGGTTCGATGCACATCCGGGAGTCACCACGACTCGCCGCCCGAACCGACGAGTGGGAGTCGGTGCCGGCGGCCAACGAAGTCGTCGTACAGGGCTCCCGGCGCGGACCGGGAGGCGGGGTGGACTACGAACTGCGCGTCGACGGCTCGCGGTACTCGACCGGACACGCAGACGGTATCATCGTCGCGACGGCAACGGGGTCGACCGCGTATAACCTCTCGGAGAGCGGACCGATCGTTCACCCCGACGTCTCCGGGCTAATAATCAACGAGATGGCTCCCGAAACTGGGATGCCGCCGCTCGTGGTCGATATCGACGCGACGGTGACGGTCGCCGTCTCCAATTCCGACGGCGTCGTTGTGGTGGGTGACGGACGGAACTCGACGGTGCTTGACGGACCGGTTGAGGTGACTGTCGAACAGACCAGGCCACCGATGCGGATCGCCGGCCCCGACTCCGACTTTTTTAGTGCGCTCGACAAACTGTCCTGACCGGCGGCCGGGCGCTCACGACGCACAACGTTCAATTCAACAGCCGTGCCGATCCTGTGTATGGAACTTCCCACGGCGCTGGAGCCGTTCGTCGATCAGAGCCCGCGAGAACACGCGTTGACCGTTCTCGTAGGTGTGGTTGCCTGCGCCGTTGGATACGTTGGAACGGCCCTCATCGTCTTCGATCTTTCGGTTCTCGATCACGGCGGGCCAGACATTCCCCGATGGATCGCAGCGTGTGTCGCCTCGCTCGCCTGTTGGACGGTGTACGCGGTCGCGTTCGTCCGCGGGAAGGGCGGACCGGTGACCTCGGCTTTCGTCTACCCGGCCACAACCGTCGTGATAGTTCCCGTCGCGATCCGATGGCTTGTCTTCGGCCCAGTGTGGAGCGCGATCCGAGACCGGATCGCGTGGGTCTTTTTCGATGTTGGCATCCTCATCGATGGGATCACGCTGGTCCTTCCCGGCGTATCGATGTTCATGTTCGTCCTCTCGATTTGGGGGGGTCGGCTCGACGAGGCACAAATACGCGAGTGGCAACGCCGACATCTTTCGGCGGAGTTCCGAGACGCGTTCATCGAGGAGACCGACTTCGAAACGGGAGCGTTTGACCAAGGAGAGGCCGGGCGATGAACGACACAAAGCGTTTACTCTCCTGACCCGTCCGACCGTTGTGAACCGCCGATACGTTGCTGGAGGACTTCTCGTTGCTGTAGTCGTTGGGGTCGCGTGGCTCACGTCCCCAAGCGTGGCGCTTGCGGCGCTGGAGTGGCTCGCAGCCGACCCGATTCGCTTTGGGGTGGCCCTGACAGCCGTGGCGGTAATCCGCCCGTTTCTCGCCTGGCCGACGACGCTCATTGCCGTCGCCGTCGGGTTCGGCTACGGATGGATCGGTGTCCCGCTCGCGGTCCTTCTGCTTACGCTGACCGCCCTGCCGCCGTACTGGTTCGCACGAGCCGGACGGGTTCGTCTCACTGATGGATCAGGGACGGTTGCCGGGGCCTTCGACGTGGTCGATCGGTTCGTCGTCGATGCCGGTACTGTTCGATCCATCGCGGCTACACGGTTCCTGCCAGTACCTGCCGACGCTGTCTCCGTTGCGGCCGGCGGTGCCGGCGTCCGGCTTCGATCGTTCCTCGTGGGGACCGCAATCGGGGAGTTCCCGTGGGTCGTTGCCGGCATCGCGATCGGCGTTTCCGTCGATGGACTGACCAGTAGTGACCTGTCAACGACGGATCCCACGTTCCTCATCGCGACGGCACTCGTCGGGGTGATGCTGCTCGCCGGGCCGCTGTACCGAGCCGTCGGGGGCGAATCGTCTGATACACCGATGAGTTGACCGTTCCGGTGGCTCAGCGTCCGAATTCGTTAAGAAACGCCGATCGGTGGCGGCGGCGTGCCGCCAGCGCCCGGCGGTGGATTCTCGTGTGCCTCCTTGGAACCGTTGGACGGTTCACGCGTTTTCCCCCAGTCCCCTGATCCCGTCCCGGATCCGCTCCGGGTCGTCCCAGCCCTAACCCCGGAGTCGCGGTCGGTGTGACCTCGACTCCAACGGGGGACGAGGGGGCCGTGTCGTCCAGTCGGCTATCCGTCGTCCGATTCCTCGTACGTGACCTCGATCCCCCGCGGGACCGGGCGAAGCAGATACGTGTCCGTTTGTCCGCGTCGAACAGGCGCGAAGTCAGCGAGGAACGACGTTCGGGTATCCTCACGGATCTCGAACGACGCGTTGAACGTGAGCGGTGCGTTCCCCGGTAGTTCGACGGGTGCCTCCCCGCCGTCGACGAGGACACCCTCAGTCTCCGAGACGTTCAACTGGAGGAACCGGTACGCCCCCACGTCGATCTCACGCTCGTCGATCAGTTGCGTCTCGTCTCCCTGTAGCTCAACGAGATCCGCCGTCTGTGGCTCGTCGAACTCGTGATATTCGCGTCCTGAGGGCTCTTCATCGTCGTCCGCGTCGACCGCATCGTCACCGCTCGTTTCGTCGTCCGTGGTTGAATCACCATTCGTCTCGTCGGCCGCACCGTCGTCCGTCTCGTCGTCTGCTCCGTCGTCCGTCTCGTCAGCCGTACCATCGTCCGCGTCCGTGTCGTCGTCGGGATCCCCCTGTCCGCTCTGGGCCCCTTCGGGGCCGAGCCAGATCCCCTCGATCGTAACGATGAGCGATTCGAAGTCTCCGATGTCGGCGGGCTGATCGGTCACCGAGGTGGACAGGGTTCCGGTTGCCTGCCCGACACAGCCGGCCAGTCCGGCGGTCCCGACCGTGATCGCACCCGTCGCTTTGAGATACGCTCGGCGATCGATATCGGCTCCAAAGTCGATGGGCATCAGGCACCCCCCATGGCTCCGGCGGCGGCGTCGCCGAGGCCCTCGAGGACGCCGGAGAGGAACTGGGTTATCGTCTCAAGTAAGCCCCCGACGAACTCCGGAACCGGATCGGGAAGATCACCCGGTGGCCCCGGGTCAGCGGCCGCGTCGGTTACGGAGCTCGTCTCGTCAGTACCGATGCTCTCGGTGGGATTTGCGTCGGCGACACCCGCCCCCGCAGCGAGGCCGGCACCGATAAAAACGACCGCAGCCAGCGCCACGATCACCGTCGTTGTGGTCTCGTTCATTACACTCTCCCTCCGAGCCAGACGGGTTTCAATAGACCAGGTCGTTCAGCCGAATCGTCCCGATTTAAGCCCGTTTGCCGATGTTTTAAGCAAACGGGTCGTCGTTCCGGCCGTGCCGGGCGTACTGGAACGCGGCGCCTCCGAGCAGAAGTACAACGAAGACCCAGGCCGACAACTCGGCCTGTTGGGCAATAGCAATGGTATCACCGGCAATGACCGCTCGCCAGACCGGGTACGTCGTCGCGAGGACGCCGGCACCAAGACCCGTCAACGCGACCGAGATTACAAGGTCCGCGTAGCGCATCGCGAGGACGCCGGCGACGCCACCAATGACTACTGACAGGAGGAAGAACTGCTGGAACTCGGGTTGAGAGAAGAGTCCCGACTCGACGATAGGTTCGACTTGTACCGCTTCGATCACCGATTCGTCCGGCCCGGCTGGGTCGTAGACCAAGTCGAGTACGGACTCACCCACGGTGAACACCAAGGCTGCGAGCGTCGAGATGACGAACGCCGCGATGGCCACGGCGAACCGCGCGACAAACGGGAGAAGAGCGCGCCCGAACACGGCACCGAGCAACACCAGCACCGCGGCGAACCCGACTCTCCCGCCGGTCGTGAGACTCCCGGCCGCGAGTTCGGGGAGGACGACCCAGCCAAACACTCCGCCACCGAACGCGCCGGCGATCCAGCCAGTCCACCCCAACACGACCCCTTTGAGGTCGTACGCGCCGAGGACTAACACGAGACCGACGAGTGAGTTGAGACAGAGCAGCACGAACAGTAACGGATTCTCGGCTACGGCCATACGTCGCGTATCGCCTGCTCTCTCATAAAT
>CAYRWH010000065.1:5900-8731 GCA_964427935.1 uncultured Halobellus sp.
GTAACGGATTCTCGGCTACGGCCATACGTCGCGTATCGCCTGCTCTCTCATAAATCACCAGCCCTCTTGAAACCCTTCTGAAACGACACGTCATTTTTCAGTACGATCGGTGTGAGGACACCGACGACTGCTGGTGAGCGCGGAGGCTACGGCTTAGTTGACATCGTCGACCGCGGTACAAACTGATCAGCGCCCCGCCAATACAGAAGACGAGCCGCCAGAGTCGTCTCAACCCGGTACGTGAACCCGCGTCCTACGGCTCTAGCCGGTTCGGGTCGCGCGGGAACATGATCGCCTCCTTGATGTTGTCGAGTTCGGCGACCTTCTGAACGAGTCGGTCGATCCCGAGTCCGTAGCCACCGTGTGGCGGTGTGCCGAAGCTGAGCGCCTCGATGTAGAACTCAAAGTTTGCGGTCTCGACACCTTCTTCCTCCATAACTTCGACCATACGCTCGACATCGTGTTCACGCTGGCCGCCGGAGGACAGCTCCTGCCCTTTGTATATCAGGTCGAACTTTCGGGACGCAATCTCGTCGCCTTCGACCTCCTGCATGTAGTAGAACTTCTCGTCGGGGTAGCCGACGACGAAGAACGCCGGGTGCCCTTCCTCTTCGAAGTACTCGCCGAGTAGCTTCTCGCCTTTCGTGTCCAGATCGGTCGGATCGTCCGGGAAGTGACCGTACTCTGTTTCGAGGATGTCGAGTGCCTCGTCGAACGTGATCCGCGGGAAGTCATCCTCGGGAACCTGTAGGTCGACATCGAGCACGTCGAGTTCGCGCTCGGCATTCTCCGCGGCCGCTCGCAGGGCGTATCGTAGCGACTCCTCCTGTACGTCCATCACGTCGTGGTGGTCCTCGACGTACGCGAGTTCGACATCGAACATCGCGATCTCGGAGACGTGCCGGGACGTGGCGAAGTCCTCCGCACGGAACGCGGTTCCGTTCTCGTAGACGGCCTCGTACCCCGCAGCCATCAGCATTTGCTTGTATAGCTGGGGGCTCTGCGAGAGGAAGGCGTCCTTGTTGTAATAGAGGATCGGGAACAGCTCCGCACCGCCCTCCGCGCCACCCTTCGAGATGCGCGGGGTCTTGATGTCGACGAACCCCTCCTGTTCGAACCACTCTTCCATCGCGGTCATCAGCTCCGAGCGGAGCGTAAACACGGAGAGAACCTCCGGCTTTCGGAGGTCGAGCGCGCGGTTATCGAGTCGAGTCGAAAGGTCGACATCAACGTCTTTTGAGATCTCTAGCGGGAGCGGAGAGTTCGCCTCATCGATGACCTCGTATTCGGTCGGAGTAATTTCGACCCCGCCGGGAGCCTGATCGCTCTCTACGGGCTCTCCAACGATCCGGACGACATCCTCCGAGCCGACATCCTGTACGGCCTCGAACAGATCCGGTTCGCGCTCCTCTTTGAACACGACCTGAATGAGTCCTTCGCGATCGCGGACGATGAGGAAGACCAGTCCGCCGAGATCACGGATCTCGTGGACGTGCCCCGCGATGGCGACCTCTCCGGCATCCGCTTCGACCTGCGACGTGTGGATTCGATCGATCATATAAGCGCCTGTTACGTCCAACTGGCCGCGCATCCGGCATAGGCCTGTCGTCTCGGCAGCGACGGAACGCTCACACACAACCGATACACGGTGGATTCAGCGGACCGGACACGTCGAGCTCACTTAGGGGTCGCGTCGACGGCGGCTTCCGCCCGTCGGAGCACTTCGCGGATCGGAAGCCCAGTTCGCTCTGCGACTGCGGCGGCGTCGTCGTACTCGGCGCTCACGTCGTATACCTCGCCCTCGGCGGTCGCGGCGACCTTCACCGCCACCTCGTGGTCCGTTCCCGAAACGGTCAGCGTCGCCGTCTCGAAGGAGCGATCGGCGATCCACCGATGGCTCGCCCCCGCCTGTCGGATCCCGAGCGTCCCCGTTTCGCGGGCGAGTCGCTCTGCGACCCCTTCCGCGTCCGCCGGCTTACAGATCACTTTCACCAGATGTCCCGGACGCGACTTCTTCATCGTCGTCGGCAGTATCGTCACATCGCGGGCACCCGCGTCAGTGAGCGTCTCTTGTAGTCCGCCGAGGACCTCTGGTGCGGCGTCGTCGAGGTTGGTCTCTAAGATCGCGATGTCGTCGTGGACGAGACCTGCTCGTTCGCCGTGATCGTCATGTCCAGCTTTCGGTTCTCCGAGTTCCATCGTGTCGGATTCCGCCTCGCTGGGCTCCGTACCGCCGTCGCCGACGAGCGTGCGGAGGACGTTCGGGTGGTCCGGGAACGTCGCGTCGCCGGCGCCGTAGCCGGACGTGTCGAGGTCCAAGCTGGGAACCGTGTCGACTCCTTCGGCCGCGGCCGCGAGGATCGCGGCACCTGTCGGCGTCAACAGTTCCCGGTCAATCGGTCCGCCAAAGAGCGTGAACGACGCGCGTCCCGCGATCTCGACGACCGCAGGTGCCGGAACTGGATACGTTCCGTGGCTCATCTCGACCTCGCCGCCGCCTGCCGCGACCGGAGTCGTCACGACGCGGTCGACATCGAGGTCGTTGAGGAGCAGCGCCGCACCGACGATGTCCGCAATCGCGTCGTCCGCGCCGACCTCGTGGAAGTGGATCTCTTCGAGGGGTACGCCGTGGATAGATGCTTCTGCGCGACCAAGACGCTCGAATGCGTCGAGTGCGACGCTCTCAACGGATTCCGAGAGGTCCATCGACGTGACGATAGCAACAACTTCCTGATACGATCGGTTGGCTCCGGAACCTTCAGCGTGGTCGTGGCTGTGGCCGTCGTCGTGGTCGTGGCTGTGGCCGTCGTCGTGGTCGTGACTGTGGCCGT
>CAYRWH010000066.1:0-8687 GCA_964427935.1 uncultured Halobellus sp.
CTCGACGAACGCGTCCTCGTCCACCGAGAGCGCGTCCATCCGTTCGCGGAGCTCACCGATCGGCGCAGTGTACGTTCCGTCCGCGGTGGGTTCGGCGGCGTCACTGAAGTGCGCACCACCGATCAGCACGTCGTCGCCGAGTGACAGCACACGGGTTTGGAGGGAGTCGTACAGGGTGCGGGCCGCCTCCGGCGCGCCGTCGTCTCCCTCCTCAAGGTCGGGACGGGCGACGCTCTCGATGAACAGCCCGTCGCCGGTCGCGAGCAGGCTGTCGTCGAGCAGGTACGAGGTCATTCCTGTCGTGTGGCCCGGGGTGAACACCGTCTCAATGGTGGCGTCGCCGACGGCGAACTCGTCACCGTCGTCGATCAGCGTCACCGCGTCGGTGTACGTGACGCCACGGTCGGCTGCGGTCGACGGGAGCAGCGCTTCGACACCCTCGGCCGCGAGGTCGCGAAGCCCCGAGATGTGGTCGGCGTGGACGTGTGTGTCGAGCGCGTACTTCAGGTCTACGCCGAGCTCGTCGGCGTCGGCGAGGTAGCGGTCGGTAAACGCCCGAAGCGGGTCGACGATCGCGGCCTCGCTGCCGTCGTAGAGGAGATACCCGAGACAGCCACTGGAGGGGCGCTGGTACTGGAGCAGGGTACCCGCGCCCTCGTACGCAGTCACTTCGTGGGTCTCGTATATCGACGCCCACCCGTTCATCCCCGCCTCGAGGTGGTCAACATCGTAGCCGCGGTCGGCGAGCGCCCCGGCAACGTACTCGCTTGCACCACCCTTCGCACAGAGCACGGTGACGTGCTCGTCCGCGGGGATCCGGTCGAGGACGTCGTCGTCGATCTCCTCGTCGAGGAAGTGGAAGTACGGGACGTTGATCGAGGTGACGGTGTCGCCGTCGATCTTCCACTCCTCGTAGTCGCTCGACATCCGCGCGTCGAGGATCGTTACGTCCTCGCCGTCGTCGATGCTGGCTTTCAACGCCTCGGGCGCGATCGAGTCGACAGCCGATTCAGGGGTCGGGAAACCCATCTCATCTGGATTCATGTACACCACATCGTACCGGAGCTATCGGCTTAAATCTTCGCATAGTAATTCAATTTTTACACAATACTAAATAGCGAGCAAGAGAGAAAATAAGCCTATGAAGCCATTTTAATGCCATCTTTCGCAGAGTGCTGTATATCTGACTGGCTTAATAATTCAGTTGTTCAAGATAACCACAAGAATCGATGCCCTTATGAGTCGTGGGTCAATATTGTGTGATAGCCCCAACACGGGGAGGTAATCATGAGCACGGAAACCGCGACAGAGACGCTCGACGTGAAAGGACAGAACTGCCCGATGCCGGTCATCAAGACGAAAGGTGCGTTCGACGGCCTCGACGCCGGCGACGTTCTCGAAGTGATCTCGACCGACTCCGGCAGCATGAGCGACATCAAAGGCTGGGCCGACTCGACCGACGGGGCCGAGCTGGTCGACCAAGCGGAGGCGACGGAGGACGGCGAATCAGTGTACAAACACTACGTCCGGAAGGCGGAGTAACCGATGAGCACGGACACGCCGGCGTCGTCGGACGCCGCCGCTTCCCCCGAAGACGTTCGCGAGCTCCAGTCGCGGATCGAGGAGCTGGAGACCGAGCTCTCGGACCTCCGAAGCGACGTCGACGACGGTAACGCCGACAAGATGGTTATCATCGCGACCAAGGGTACCCTTGACATGGCGTATCCACCGCTCATTCTCGCGAGCACGGCGGCCGCGTTCGGGTACGACGTGACGGTGTTCCACACGTTCTGGGGGCTGGAGATCCTCCACGAGGAGAACTCCAAGGACCTCCAGTTGAGCTCCGTCGGCAACCCGAACATGCCGGTGCCGAACATCGTCGGCGCGCTTCCGGGGATGGACCGGCTGACGACCCGGATGATGCGGTCGAAGATCGAGGAGAACGACGTCGCTTCCGTCGAGGAACTGATAGAGACCGCCGTCGCGAGCGGCGTCGACCTCCAGGCGTGTCAGATGACGATCGACCTCCTCGGCTACGACGAGGACGACTTCTACGACGGCGTCACGACCGGCGTGGGCGCGGCGTCCGCCTTTCAGGACATGGTCGACGCCGACATCCAGCTGCTGGTCTGACAGCGATCACTTCTTCGCGTTTGTCTCTCCGCCCGCGTGTGTCTTGCGAGTATACCGCTACCAACTCGTGAGAGAACCGTACCACACGCGCTAAGCTTGTGGAACCGATATAAGCGGACATGCAACGGCGCGAGCTGCTCGCAGGGCTCGCGGGAACCGGCGTGCTTGCCGGCGGTGTCGCGGTCACCCGAACCGACGCGATTGGTCGTCTCTCAGCCAGCGACAGGGAGTCGGCCGGGAGCGGCGCCGCGTCGACAGTTCCACAAGCGAAGATTGAGACGTTCGACGCGCCGGGGAGCAACGCCGGTCACCAGACAGTCCCCGAACGCGGGGCCGTGACGGTGCTCGAATTCTTCGCGACGACGTGTAACGTCTGTGCGGCGTACATGGAGACGCTTCGTGCGGTCGAACGCGACGTCGACGCGACGTTCGTCTCGGTCACCATCGAGGTCGTTGGAACGACGGTCGACCGCGAAACCGTCGCTGACTGGTGGCGTGACCACGACGGGAACTGGACCGTTGGCGTCGACGACGACCTGACGCTCTCGACCGCGCTCGAGGCCGCGAGCGTCCCCTTCACCGCCGTTCTCGACGAGTCAAACACGGTCGTGTACGCCGACACCGGTGTGATGACGGAGACCACTCTCCGGGACGCGATAGCCCGAGCATGAGCGTGTCGACCGTCGGCGCTGTGACCGTTACCGGTGCTGCGGTGGTCCCGTTGACCGCCGTCGGTGACGCGACCGGTTCCGCCGCATTCGCGGCTGGTGTCGGCGTCGCGGCCTTTCTCTCACCGTGTGCGTACGCCCTCCTTCCGGGGTACGTCGGCTACTACGTCGCCGCGACGGACGGGGAGTCGCCGCCGCTCATCGGGGTCCTCGCCCGCGGTGGGGCGGCCGTCGTCGGGGCCGCCCTCGCGTTCGCCGCCATCGCCGGCGCGGCAGTGCTCGCCGGCGACGCGCTCGGAGCCGGGCTCCCGTATCTGGAGGTCGGCGTCGGGGTCGCACTCGTCGGGCTCGGGCTCGTGACGCTCGCCGACCTCGACCTCGGGGGACACGTCCGACTACCACGACGGCGGACCAGCGTCGTCGGCTTCGGCGCGTTCGGGGCGCTGTACGCGCTCGCCGCTGCCGGTTGCGTCTCGCCGCTGGTGATCGCCGTCGCCGTCCAGTCGTTGGCGCTCCCGGCCGCCGGGACGCTCGCGACGTTCGGCGCGCTCGCGGGGACGTTCGCCGCGCTGCTGCTCGCGACGACCGTGCTCGTCGGGATCGGCCACGAGGCCGGCCTGAATCGATTGGCCGGTCGCTCGCGGTCGTTAACGCGAGTCGCCGGCGCGGTGCTCGTCGTTGCTGGTGCGGTCCAGATCGGACTCGTCGTCTGATCCGTCACCACCCCTACAACCATCGTCAGTCACGTCGCCGTGTGTTGCCTCCACACCCGCAAGAAGCGGCGAATCCGGGTCTGCGGATCCGTGGACTCCACAGACGCCGGCGGCCGCACCGGCGCGCTCAACACCACCCGAGAGCGACTCGATCCGCCAGTCGACGGCATGCCCCGTCTCGCGTCGGTGCTCGTCCAGCGTCTCACGGGCCGACCGGAGCGTTTCCAGCGTCGGCTCGAACGAGCAGTCGTCACACGCCACCACGACTCGGGTTCGTTCCACGCGAACGCGTCGGGGACCTATCGAAATAACGACTACGGTCGAGCAAGCGGCTGCCGTCGCCCGACAACGCCGCGAGAGGATCGCACCAGACGAATTAATTCGACGTGAAATGAATCGCAAAGCGTGGAGGAACCTGGACTGCGGAACGCGAACGCGTCGCCACGCCGAGGCCGATCCGCGTGACGGTGGAGACGTGTGAGCCATCCGGGAGCATCTACGCGTCGGAGCCGTTGAGTCTCGTTGTGTTCCTTCTCATCGGGCTACTGGGCGGTGCGCACTGTATTGGGATGTGTGGCCCGCTCGTGACGACCTACGCCGACCGGATGCGCGATTCGGACCGCCACAGAAACGATCTGACGGTCAAGCAGGTCCGTCAGCACGCGCTGTTTAACCTCGGGCGGGCGGCGAGCTATACGGTGATCGGGGCACTGTTCGGGCTTGCCGGGAGCCTCGCGTTCGTCACCGGACGAACGGCGACGACCGTCGCACGCGATGTCCACGCCGTGGCGGGAATTGTTGTCGGCACGGTCATCGTTGCGATCGGCGTTCGATACGCAGTGCGACTCGAGTTTCCGTCCACGAGCGTCCCGGGACTCGACCGGCTCTCGGCGGCCGTCACTGGACGGATCGTTCCACGCATCGACGCGTGGGTCGGTGACGCTCGGATCGCCGGACTGGGGGCGGCCCACGGGCTGTTACCGTGTCCGCTCCTGTACCCCGCGTTCCTTTACGCGTTCGTTCAGGGCGATCCGGTCGGCGGTGCGGCCGCGCTCGCGGCGCTCGGGATCGGGACGATCCCGGCGATGTTCCTCACAGGGACTCTCTTCGCGTCGATCAGCCGTGAGACCAGGCTCCGGTTCCACCGGGTGCTAGGGATCGTTTTCGTTCTTCTCGGATACGTTCCCCTCCAACACGGCCTCGCAGCACTCGGTGTCCCGCTACCACATCCACCGATCCCGTACTACTCGCCGATCTAAGAGGGTCCCTGCCGCGTCGTCAGTCGATTGTACCAGACGGATTATTCAGGTCGAGCGCTGAGACGGAACATGAAACGACGCGTGCTGCTCGGTGGAACCGCCGCCGTGGCTGCGGGATCAGCCGGCTGTCTGGGTCGGCTGTTCGAAGATGGGCCCGAAGGTGTTGTTCTCGACCCTCAGGAGGACCAGATTGCGGAGAGCGACGCACTCTCGTACCCCGCGTACGGACAGTCGATGCCAGCGTTCTCGCTTCCGGATCCAGTTGAGGGAGACACCGTCGACACGGCCGCCATCGATCGAACCGCAGTGTACACGACCTTTTTCGCCTCGTGTCCGGCAGAGTGCGGGATCCTACTGAGCCGACTCGCCGGTATACAGGGATTGGTGAATGAGCGAGGACTGGACACAGAGACGGTGTTTCTCCCGATCACGTTCGACCCCGAACGCGACGACGACAAGGCGCTCCGAGAGAACGCGGAGGTGTATGGCGTCGACCTCAACGCCGGCAACTGGCACTATCTCCGGCCGGAGACCCCAGACGAAGCGAAACGAGTCGTCGAGACCGAACTCGGGTTCGGATTCGAGCGTGAGACGGAAAGCGATAGGCTTCCAGGGTACGACTTCGCACACATCGTGGTTACGCTCCTTGTCAACCCAGATGGCGTCGTCGAGCGCGCGTATCGTGGGGAGAATCTCGATCACAACCGCGTTGCTGACGACATCGAAACTGTTGTTACGGCGTTCAGTGAGCAATAGCTCGGCGTCGCCGCAGAGTCCCCAATTCAGGCTGTCTCCATCTCGCGTTCCATCTCGCGGAGGCGCTCGATCCGCTTCTCCGAGGGCGGGTGCGTCGAGGCGATCCGGCCGATAAAGCCCTTCGAGATGGGGAAGATGAAGAACGCGTTCATCTCCGCGCTCTCGCGCATGTCTTCCTCGGGGACGCGTTCCATCCCGCTGTTGATGCTGATCAGCGCGGACGCGAGCGCGCCGGGTTTCCCGGTGATCTGTGCCGCGCCGCGGTCCGCAGAGTACTCGCGGTACCGCGAGAGCGCGCGGATCAGCAGGAACGAGACGATCCAGACCAGCAGCGACACCAGAATGGCGACGATAACGGGCGCGCCCTGCCGGTTGTTGCCACCGAGCAACCACCCCCACCGAACGATGAAGAAGGCGATGGTAGAGAGGAACGACGCGATGGTCATCACCATCACATCGCGGTTCTTCACGTGCGCGAGTTCGTGGGCAACGACACCCTCAAGCTCGTCATCATCGAGGGTCCGGAGGAGCCCAGTGGTCACCGCGACCGTGGCGTTCTTTTTATTTCGGCCGGTCGCGAAGGCGTTCGGGACCTGCGTGTCGGCGACAGCGACCGCCGGCTTCGGTAGGTCTGCCTGCTGGCTGAGCCGTTCGACCATCCGATGTAGCTCGGGGTACTCCTCGGGGTCAACTTTCCGGGCACCCATGCTCCGGAGCGCGAGCTTGTCACTGAAGAAGTACTGTGCGATCGCGAACCCGCCAAGCATGATCAGCGGGAAGAGCCCACCCTCGAAGTAGAGGGTGATGAACCCGACGAACACGAGGTAGAGGGCGAACAGGAGGAACATCGTGAACGCCATCCGTCCACGAAGCCCCCAATCCGTGTCCCATTGCATACTCGACGATACCGGTTCTGCGCGTTAAAATCTGCCGGACGCGGGTGGCGCGTCCGATCCGAGCTCAAATCGAAAGGATCGCGTTCACGAGCGTCCGGGTTGCGATGGCGGTCACGGCCCCCAGCCACGTCAGGAGGACGAAGTGGATGTAGCCGTTCGCCGGGTTGCCGCCGTCGATCTTCCGGATCATCTGTGAGGAGAGCGCCGCGTTGAACAACACAACCGTCAACAGGAGGTACTCGATGAGTGGAATATCGTACGCACCGGGGTAGACGATCTGGCCGATGTCCATCTGGTCGAGTTCGAAGTCAGCGGTCAGATCCGCGAGAATGGCGACGATTTCCAGCCCGATGAAGAAGGCGAACGTCGCCGCCGCCGTGATCCCGTACAACAGCCCGATAAATGTGATCGCCGCCTGCCGGCGCTGCTCACGGAGCTGGTTCGCGGCGTTCATATTTTCCGAGATCAGCTCGCCGAGCATCTGCGGGTCACCACCCATCCGTCGACCGACGAGGTACATCTCGGAGAACTTCTGGATGAGATACGACCGAGTGTCACGGCTGAACGACCGCCACGCTCCCTCAGTGCTGATCCGCATGTTCAGTCGGCGGTACAGTCGCGTGATCGCCGGAGAGAGCGCCCCGAAGTCCTTGTCACGGAGCGTCGTCAACACGTCCGTCGTCGTCGACTGCTTCGCGCTCTCAGTCGCGCCGAGCGCGCGAACGAATGAGGGAAACTCCCGGTCTCTGGCGGAGATGGCCTGCTCCTCCTGGCGGAGGACGACACCCGTGATGATGAGCGGGCTTATCGGCACCGCGAGGTACAGCGGAAGCCGTACGTCGTCGATGAACCATAGCAGTCCCGGCAGTCCCGGTCCGTACCCGAACATTCCGGCGGCCGTGATCGAGATGATCAGAAACGAGAGCCCCGCACCGATCCCGAGCGACGCCCATAGTTTCAGGTCGCCAGGAGCGCGCTCGTCGGGGTGATACCAGATCGGATCGTACGGTGATGTCGCGCGGATCATCGCGTAAAAGCCGAGTTGAACGAAAACGAACAGGACGATGACAGCCGCAACCGTCGCCGTCGGATCGTTCCCGGTCAAGATGGGGAGAACGATGGCAAACACCAGCGCGAACGTCATCGAGAGGATCATCGACATGTACAGGTCCTTCATCACCTCCAAGTTCGACAGCGACGACTCGTACAGCGTCTCGTACTGCGCGAGCATCACGTCCTGTTCGGAAACGAGGAAGTCCTCAAGCGACTGACCCGCGCCGAGCGTGTAGCCGAGTCGATCGAAGAAGTCGGCCATCGCGTCCGACGGGACCTCCTTGGCCCGGCGACGACAGGCGTCGTCGAGACTCTGGTTCCACGTGTCGACGAGGCTGACGACGCGACCGATCTCCTCGGCGGCGAGACCGTACTCTTCTTCCCTAGCCAGTGTCCGGAACACCTCCATGCGGTCGATGTTCGTCGTCGACAACACGGTCATATGCGTCATCACCAGGTGTAGCTGGTTGTCGATGCGGTTCTCCACGCTGCTGAGGTAGATCTTGGGATAGATGACGGCCGAAAACAGCGTGAGGAGGCCGAACATCGGTATCGGGATCCGTGCCTCCAGCGGAAGGGGAAGAACGAACAGGCCGACGACGGTGAGCAGGAATACGACGATCGCCGGGGTGAGAACGTAGCCGAGGTACTGACGCTTCGAGATGTCGAGCTTCTCGTAAGAGTCGAGTATCTCCTCCGAGAGCCGCATCGCGGTCGCGAGTCCGTCGCCGGCCTGTTTCACCCCCATCGCTATCACCGAACGTTCCGGTGCATATCGAAGGGAAGCCCCTCGACCCCGTCACGCTGGAACGCGTCGATCGCCTCGTTGACCTCGTGATAGCCCAAGATCCCCTCCTGAATCATCCGCTCTATTAGCTCTGCGCGGAACTCGAGGTCGTCGTAGATATCGCGTGTGTCCGCGTATCCGAGCAGGGTCGCGATCTGTTCTTCGAGGACATAGGAGTTGTTCATCCCCTGGAAGACGATGTCGTCCTCGACGGGATCCCAGCTGAACACCTCGCGGGTGACGACCCCCTCCATCTCCTTCGAGTACCCCTCGATCTCTTGGACGCTCGTCACCCGCCGCAGCACGTCGTCGCCCTGCTTCACTCGGTTCTGGAACAGCGCCACGTCGGCGTTGTCCATGAACGTCTCCGGGACGTTGATCGGCTCGGAGGTGAACCGCTGGATCATCGAGACGATGTCGGA
>CAYRWH010000067.1:0-8577 GCA_964427935.1 uncultured Halobellus sp.
ACGGGAGTTACAGTTTCACGGAGCTGTTCGACACGATCATCAACGTCATCAGCCAAGGTGAAACCCGGAGAGGGCAGTTCGCCGGCTACATCGACGTCGAACACGACGACTTAGACGAGTGGCTCAACATCAAAACCGAGGGGGACCCAGTACAGGACATCTACTACGGCGTCATCATCGGTGACGAGTGGTTCCAGGCGATGGTCGACGGCGACGAGGAAAAACGGGAAACGTGGGCAGAGATCATCGAGACCCGGATCAATATCGGTGTCCCGTACATCATCTTCCGGGGGAACATGAACGAGGGGAAGCCGCAGGTCTACAAGGACAAAGGCTACGAAATAAACGCGTCCAACCTGTGTACCGAGATCGCGCTTCCAGCCACCGCCGACGAGAGCTTCGTCTGCTGTCTCTCAAGTATGAACGCCCTCCACTACGACGAATGGAAGGATACCGATGCGGTGGAGACGCTGACACGATTCTTGGACGCCGTGATGGAGGAGTTCATTCAGGAGACGGAAGGCGTCCAGTTCATGGAGCGGGCCGTGCGGTTTGCGAAGCGACACAGAGCGATCGGGATCGGTGTCCTCGGGTGGCACAGCTATCTCCAGAGGGAGATGATTCCCTTCGACAGCATGGAGGCGATGGAAAAGAACGAAGAGATATTCCGGACGATCAAAGAGCGGAGTTATGAGGCGAGCGAAGCACTCGCCGACGAGTTCGGGGAGCCAGAGGTGCTTGAGGGCTACGGCAGGCGGAACACGACGACGATGAGCGTGGCTCCGACAAAATCGAGCAGCGTCATTCTCGGTCAGGTCAGTCCGAGTATCGAGCCGCTGAAATCGAATTACTTCGTGCGGGACGGAGCGAAGCTGAAGTCAACACAAAAGAACAGATTCCTCCAAGCAATACTGGCGGAGCGGGGCAAAGACAATCGTGAGGTCTGGGACAGCATCGCAAACAAAGACGGGAGTGTTCAACACCTCGACTGTCTGACAGAGAAAGAGAAGGAGGTGTTCAAAACTTTCGCCGAGATTCCACAGATGGCGATCATCAACCAAGCAGCACAGAGACAGAAACACATAGATCAGGCACAGAGCGTGAACGTCTCGATCGACCCGAGCGAAGTGAGCGTCAAGGACATCAATCAACTCTACATAGAGGCGTGGAAAAAGGGTGTCAAGAGCCTCTACTATCAACACAGCGTGAACGCCGCCCAGAAGTTCAGTCGAGATATCCTCGAGTGTAGAGCCTGTGAGAGCTGATCGCTCTCGATAACTAGGCGTTTATCGTCCCGGTTGTTCGGACTCGGACTCCAACTCGACGTCGCGGTCCGCCTCGCGCTCGATGTCGTCTGCGCCCGGCACATCCGCTTCCGGAACATCGGGTTCCGGGACACCGTTCGTCGCGACTCCGTCCGCATCGCGGTGCTCGTCAGTTCGAAGGTCGTCGTCAGCGACGCTGTCGAGCTGTTCGAGCGATGCCTCGATATCTTCGAGTCCGAGCAGCTTCTCGGTCTCCTCGTCGAACTCTTTGCCTTCCAACCCCTCCATTTGCTGAACGTCGGAGCCGGAGAGCGCCTTGCCGTAGCGGCCGACGAGACTGGTGAGTTCCTGCGGCAAGACGAAGGTGGTGGACTCGCCTTTGCCGATCTCTTCGAGCGTTTCCATCCCCCGCTCGATGATGGCGCGCTCGCCCATCGATTCGGCGGACCGCGCACGCAACACGGTCGAGATGGCGTCACCCTGTGCTTCGAGGATCTGGCTCTGCTTTTCACCCTGTGCCCGAATAATATTCGACTGCTTGTCACCCTCCGCCTGCTCGACCGCGGAGCGGCGTTCTCCCTGCGCTTCGAGGATCATCGCCCGACGCCGACGCTCCGCACCGGTCTGTTGCTCCATCGCACGCTGGACGTCTTGGGAGGGGTTGACCTCGCGGACCTCGACCGCCTCGACACGGATCCCCCACTCGTCGGTCGGCTCGTCTAGCTCGTCGTGGATCCGGTTGTTGATCAGGTCGCGCTTGGAGAGCGTGTCGTCGAGTTCCATGTCACCAAGGACGGCCCGGAGCGTGGTTTGTGCGAGGTTCGAAACTGCCTTTTTGTAGTTGTCAACCTCCAAGAACGCTTTTTTTGCGTCCATTACCTTGATGTACACCACCGCGTCCGCCGTCACCGGCGAGTTGTCCCGCGTGATCGCTTCCTGCTGGGGGACATCCAACGTTTGCGTCCGCATATCGAACGCGTACGTCCGGGAGATGAACGGGGGGACGAGATGGACACCGGGCTCCAGCAGCTTTCGGTACTCTCCGAACACCGTTAGTGCCTCCTTGTCGTAGGCGTCGACGATCTCGACCGCACTGGCGAGAGTGACCAGCGCGAGCAGTATCGCCAACACCCCGACACCGAAGACGAGGCTCTGGCTTAACACTGCGACGCCGACGAGCAGTGCCACGGCGAGTGCCGTGTACTGCCAGACCGAGTCGGGGATCTCGCCGGCCAGATCCTCGATCTCCGGAGGGTCGTTCCGCGGACCTCGTGTTCCCATACCCAACCTTACGGTTCGACGACGTTAACAGTTCGCACGAGGACTCGAAACGTAGCCTCGACCGAGGCCGAGGCGATCGCTCAGAGCTTCCGGTAGCGTCTGTCGACAGGGGGTGTATTTAATTCGAGGGCGGACGGACCCAATGGTATGTCCGACGAAACCGACGAAGACCACGGGTTCGACACGCGAAGCGTTCACGCGGGGTCAAACCCGGACCCCGCGACCGGCGCACGGGCCACCCCGATCTATCAGACGACCTCTTACGAGTTCGAGGACGCCGAGCACGCAGCCCGGCTGTTCGCGCTCGAAGAGGCCGGCAACGTCTACTCGCGGATCATGAACCCGACGAACGCCGCCTTAGAGGAGCGGATCGCGTCGCTGGAGAACGGCGTCGGCGCGGTGGCTACGTCTTCGGGGATGGCCTCTTTCGACCTTGCCACGTTCATGCTCGCGTCCGCGGGCGACAACATTGTCTCGTCGTCCGCGCTGTACGGCGGCACCTACACGTATCTCACGCACACCGTCGAGCGGCGCGGCGTCACGACGCGGTTCGTCGATCCGCTCGATTACGAAGGGTACGCCGACGCGATCGACGAGGACACCGCCTACGTTCATATCGAGACGATCGGAAATCCCGCCCTCGTCACCCCGGATATCGAGCGGATAGCGGACATCGCACACGACCACGGTGTCCCGCTGTTCGTCGATAACACGTTCGCGACGCCGTACCTGTGTCAACCGCTCGACCACGGCGCGGACCTCGTGTGGGAGTCAACGACGAAGTGGCTCACCGGAAACGGCACGACCGTGGGTGGGGTCCTCGTCGACGGCGGCTCCTTCCCGTGGGGCGAGTACCCGGAGAAGTATCCGGAGATCGCACAGGACAACCCGGCGTACCACGGAATCAACTTCGTGGAGGCCTTCGGTGACGCGGCGTTCACGTTCGCGGCAGTCACCCGTGGGCTTCGCGATCTGGGCGATCAGCAGTCGCCGTTCGACGCGTGGAACACGCTCCAACAGACCGAATCGCTCCCACTGCGGATGGACCGCCACTGCGAGAACGCCGGGATCGTCGCGGAGTACCTCGACGAACACGACGATGTCGCGTGGGTGAACTATCCCGGCCTGGAGGACCACGAAACCCACGAGGAGGCAAGCGAGTACTTGGAGGGCGGCTACGGCGGGATGATCACCTTTGGGTTAGAGGGCGGCTACGAGGCCGCAAAAGGAACGGTCGAGAATGCCGATCTGGCCTCACTGCTCGCGAACGTTGGGGACGCGAAGACACTCGTTATTCACCCTGCCTCTACGACGCATCAGCAACTGACGGAGGCGGAACAGGAGGCAGCAGGCGTCACAGGTGACATGGTACGGCTCTCCGTCGGCATCGAGGACCCGGCGGACATCGTGGCCGATTTAGAAGCCGCTATCGAGACCGCAAGCGCGTAACACCGCCTCCCATCGTGTAACCTGATCACACGATCTCATCGCGTCCGGTGTATCGCCCCAAGAAGTTAACCGAACGCCGACGCGTTCGGTTCGGTATGGGGAAGCGACTGAGGACCGCCATCGGAGCAGCGATGATAGCAGTAGGGGCCATACAGACCGTCCTCTATGGCGTACAAGGAGAGTTGATTCCGACCGTACTCGGCGCGACGTTCGGGGCACTGGGCGTCGCGTATCTCTGGATGGAAGTGTACGGTGCCGAATCGAACTCCTCTCACGTCGTCAGAAATCTTTGATTTCTGACTGGCACACCAGAACGCGGAGCGTTCTGGGGACGGCTGAAGCGTTGGCTTGGTCCGCTGTAGATGTTTGTTAACTACACGTCTACGGCCGGAGCGCCACAAGCCGGATCACAGGTCGTCGCGGTCGAATTTTAGGAGGCCCACAAGCGGCGGGGCAAGCGTCCAGAACACTAACATCGCGACTGCCGAGACCTGCTGGTTGGCCGTCTCGCCGGCGAACAGTTGGTCAAAGAGGAACCCGTCTGCCAACACCTCTATGCCAGTTGTCGGGTTCGCCACGTTGAGGAACGTCCGGACCTGCTCAGCCGAGACGGGCAGCGCCGCGATAACGCCGTCGAGAGCGTCAACCACCTGTCCGGTGAGCAGCCCCCACAGGAGGACGAACACCGCGTACACCGCGATGCCGAGAATCAGCGCGCGCTGTTGGGTCGCCATCGCGGCCGAACAGCCGACGGCGATAGCGACGAACACGACCCCGAGCATCGCGGCAAACACCGTGTACCCCAGAAATGACCCGGCGTTAAACGTCACAGGAGCTACGATCAACACGAGCGCGGGGAGGAGAAAGCCAGCGAGGATCGCGAGCGCAAGCGCCGCGCCACGGCCAATCACCTTCCCGAAGACGACATCGGCACGGGAGTGTGGAAGCGAGAGCAGAAGCTTCAGTGACCCAGAGTCTCGCTCCCCGCTCACCGCGTTGTACCCGACGACGATGCCGACGAGCGGCACGAGGCCGGTAACCAGTACCGGACCGATGAATGCGCTCAACAGGAGTTCGGTCGCGAACTCGTCGGCCTGCCCTTCGAACCGAACGAGATACGCAAACAGCGAGACGAGTAGGGAAAACACGACGAGGAGGACGACCATTCCCCGAGAGCGGACGGTATCCTGGAAGTCCTTGTTCGCGACGGCGAGGACGCTCATGCCTCCACCTCGTCCGTCGCCGTCTCAGCTTGCTCTCCGGTTGCCTCGCCTCCCTCGGTGTACGCCAAAAAGAGGTCCTCCAGCGACGCCTCTCGGGTGTGGAAGTCACTAACCGTAACGCCGGCGTCTTCCAGTGCGGCGATGACAGCCGTCTTTACACCGGCCTCACAGCTCACGACGAGCGTATCCGTCCCGGGGTCGTCGCCGGCGCGAGCAACGTCCGAGACACCGTCGAGCGCGCGAACCGCGTCGATCCCCGCGTCGGTCACGTCGTCGACATCGATCTCCAGTGTCTCTCCGCCGCCGACGGCCTCCCGGAGCCCTTCGATGGAGTCCTCGACGACGAGTTCGCCGTCACGCATGATACCGACACGGTCACAGACGGCCTCGACTTGTCCCAGCACGTGTGACGAAAAAAAGACGGTTGCGCCGCGATCGGCCTCGGCCCGAACGATCTCACGCATGTCCTTCGCGCCCGCGGGATCGAGTCCTGAGGAGGGCTCGTCGAGAACGAGCAGTTCCGGCTCGCCGACGAGCGCCATCGCCAACACGAGCCGTTGACGCATCCCCTTCGAGTAGTCGCCGGCTTTGCGGTCGGCGTCTTCGAGGATCCCAACCCGATCGAGAACGCGTTCGGGGTCGATGTCGGCCCCCTTTGACTCGATTGCGAACTCGACGTGTTTCCGGCCCGAAAGCCGATCGTACACGGAGAACCCCTCTGGAAGCACGCCGGTTCGTTGCCGGATCGCGACGCTCTCCTCACCGGCATCGTGTCCGAGGACGGTTACCGTTCCCTCAGTCGGACGAACGAGGTCGAGCAGCATGTCGATGGTAGTCGACTTCCCCGCCCCGTTCGGCCCGAGGAAGCCGTACACTTCGCCCTCCTCGACGGTGAGATCGAGGTCTTTTACGGCCGTGACTCCCGGAAACTCCTTTGTCACGCTACGCAGTTCGATGGCGGCCATACGTTCGGTTCCGTCGGCCGATTTATAAATGGTCGTGGGTTCGGCCACGAGGGACGACCACGCAGTCGAGAACTGGGAGTGATCGTGCGACTACGCCGGCGGCCAGTCGATCCCCTGGTCGGCGAGCAGGTCGGCAAACGCCGCCTCGTCGAGGATGGGGACATTGTTGGCGTCAGCGTCCTCGCGCTTCGACCGGCCGGGATTCTCGCCCGCAATGAGGTAGTCGGTGTTGCCCGAGACGCTCGCGGTGGCGTTCGCGCCGTGGCGTTCGACGAGCGCCTGCGCCTCATTTCGGGTCGTCGACAGCGACCCAGTGAAGACAAAAGTGAGTCCGTCGAGCGGAGCGGTCGCGTCGTCTCCGCTGGCAGCCTCGACGGGTTCCGGGTCGACGCCGCGCTCTCGGAGCCCCGCAATCACGGCCCGGTTCTCCTCGGTGTCGAAGAACGTCCGGATCGAGTCGGCCACCTCGGGACCCACGTCGTCGACCGCGCGGAGTGCGTCGAGGTCGGCGTCGAGGAGGGCGTCGAGGTCACCGAAGTGCGTCGCCAGCGCCCGGGCAGTTGTCGGGCCCACCTCCGGGATTCCGAGACCAGCGAGGAACCGGTCGAGCGGCGGAGTTCGGGTGGCGTCCAGTGCCGCGATCAGGTTTCCGGCGCTCGTCTCACCCCAGCCCTCCAGCGCGGCGAGGTCGTCGACGGTCAACTCATACAGGTCGGGCAACGACTCGACGAGGCCGGCCTCCCGGAGCTGTTCGACCCGCTCTGGGCCGAGTCCCTCGACATCGAGCGCATCGCGGCGAGCCCAGTGTTCGACCGCTCGCTCCAGCTGTTCGGGACAGCCCAGTCCGCCGGAACAGAAGGCAAGGGGGCCATCGCGCTCAACCGGCGCGCCACACACAGGACACGTCTCGGGGAACGCGTAGGTCCCCTCGGAGCGCTTCTCGACCACCTCGGGGACGTACGGGATCACATCGCCCGCGCGGTAGATCCGCACACGGTCACCGACGTTCACGCCGAGCGCCTCGATCTCCGCCGGATTGTGGAGGGTCGCACGTGAGACGATGACACCGCCGACCTCGACGGGCGCTAACTCGGCGACCGGGGTGAGCCGTCCCGTCCGACCGACCTGAACGGTGATTCCCTCGACCGTCGTCGTCGCGGTCCGCGGCGGAAACTTGTACGCGAACGCCCAGCGAGGGGCTCGCGAGGTCGACCCAAGCGCCTCACAGGCGTCTCGGTCGTTCAGCTTGATCACGACGCCATCGATCGCGTAATTCAGCGACTCCCGGGCCGTGGCGGTGCGTTCGCGGTAGTCGATCGCGGCCTCGATGTCGTCGACGAGTTCGATTCGGTCAGTTCGTGGCAGTCCGAACGCGTCGAACGCATCGAACTGCGCGCGGTTCGTGGCCGGGCGGGTCGTCTCGGCCGCGTCGCCGTTCCACGCTAACACGTCAAAAAAGAAGGCGTCGAGGGGACGGTCGGCGACGACCGCCGGATCGAGCTGTCTGAGGGTTCCAGCCGCGGCGTTACGGGGGTTCGCGAACGGTTCCTCGCCGCGCTCGCGGCGCGTCTCGTTGTGCGCTTCGAAGGCGTCTCGGGGCATGTACACCTCACCGCGGACCGCGAGAGTCGCCGGCGGATCACCACGTAGCCGGCCGGGAACGGACGGAATTGTCCGGACCTGTTCGGTTACATCGTCGCCCTCGGACCCATCGCCGCGGGTCGCTGCGCGGGCGTAGACACCGTCCTCATAAACGACCTCAATCGAGAGCCCGTCGAATTTCGGCTCGCAGACGTATCGGCGGTCGGCGGGGTCGAACCCCTCTGTTTCGAGTCCGGAGCGAACCCGCTCATCGAACTCCCGGACCGCCTCGGCGGTTTTGCCGTTGTCGATGGAGCGCATCGGCGCGACGTGTTCGACGGTCTCCAACTCGTCGAGTGGCTCGCCGCCGACGCGACGGGTCGGAGAGTCGTCCGTTGCGAGATCGAATTCGCGTTCGAGGGCCTCCAAGCGGTCGTACAGTCGATCGTACACCGCGTCTTCGATTAGCGGATCCGCCTCGACGTAGTACCGATGGTCGTGTTCGCGGATCGCTGACCGAAGCAGCGCCGCCTGTCGTTCGGCCGCCTCCCGCGACAACTCGGCGGCCGGATCGAACTCAGTCGGCGGCTCCTCGACGTATGGGTTCTCCGCCGGATCCGCGTGCCTCGTCGACGAGCTCGTCATTGATCGATCCTTGGAGCCGTTCCGGTTAAAACGGCACGGAGCGAGTTCGGAGTCGACGAGAAGGCGGAGCAGGTGAAACGCAGAACGGATGAGAGTCGGCTTCTGGTCGATACCGGGAGTGGGTATATCAGATCGCCGGCGACGAGATCGTATTTAAAAGGGTATGAG
>CAYRWH010000068.1:0-8566 GCA_964427935.1 uncultured Halobellus sp.
TCGTCCGACACCGTCAGTCCACAGACGTACAGCGTGACGTCGCCGTCGGCCGTGAACTCGACGCGCTCGTCTCCTAACGTGTCGGTAACGACGAGACTCATTACGAGGTGGTTGCCGGGGTGAGCGTTTTAAATCGTCGGATCGCGCGAGAGGACGAAGACGTGTTCTCTGTCGGTTCGTCGACTCGGACGTATCCAGTCGATGTCGGTGACGGACACCGCCAAAGCCCAGTCGCTCGGGTATAACCGGTAGTCAAAGAATCCGCAGTGAACACCTCCAAAGCCCCAGCTGCGCTCAGCTCCCACAGCTCGCTGCGGTCCTCGGTCGCTACGCTCCCTGTGGTCCTTGCGTCGCTGGGGTTCGCCGAGCGCAGCTGCCCCTTTGAGCCCCGCCCCGCACAGCACCGCGCCTCAGACCTCCCCAGCCTCGTCGGTGGTCCTCCGCGTTGCTCCGGACCACCGACTCCCTCGCGCGGCGCTCCTCACGGCCGCTTAAAAACGGCCGTTCGGAGGCACGCGCCACCGCGGTCCGTTTTATAAACGGTGATCCCGCTGCTCCTCACCCCTCCTGCGTCGTCCACTCCACCGCGTAGCCCGCCTCACGCACCGCTGCTAGCACGCGGTCGACGTGGGCCGGGCCGTTCGTCTCCACCTCGAACACGAGGTCGGCGTCACCTACTGGCAGGTCCGGGTGGCTCCGCTCGTGACGAACGGTGCGGATGTTCGCGCGCTCCGCGCCGATCAGCGTCGCGATCTCGCCCATCGTTCCGGGCGTGTCGTCGATCCTGACGGATAGCTCGATCAGCTGTTGGCGATCGACGAGGGCGTGTGTCACCACCTCCTTGAGCGTCGTCACGTCGATATTGCCGCCACAAAGCAGCGGGACGACGGTTTCTTCCGCCAGATCGAGGTCGTCGACGATCGCGTCGTTGAGGAGCGCGGCTGCGGCGGTCGCGCCCGCCCCTTCGACCATCTGTTTTGCGCGTTCGAGCAGGAGTAAGATTGCGCTCGCAACGTCGTCGTCGCTGACGACGACCACGTCGTCGAGCTGCGCGTCGAGCAGTTCGAAGGTGAGTTCGCTCATCCCGCCGGTGGCGATCCCGTCGGCGATCGTGTCGGGTTCCTCACGGGTCACGAGCTCGCCGGCGGCGAGGCTCTCGGAGAGCGTCGAGGCCCCCTCTGTTTGGACACCGATCACGCGGACAGCCGGCGCGCGCGCCTTGATCGCGGTCGCGACCCCGCCGGCGAGTCCGCCGCCGCCGACCGGAACTAGAACGGTGTCGACCTCGGGGGCGCCATCGAGCACCTCCAGTCCGATCGTCCCCTGCCCGGCGACCACGTTGGGGTCGTCGAACGCGTGGACGAACCGCGTGTGGGGATCGTCGACGAGCGTGCGGGCGTGGGCCATCGCCTCGGCGAAGACGGCTCCGTGGAGGACGACTTCCGCCCCGTACGATCGGGTGGCCTCGATTTTCGCGCCCGGCGCGGACTCCGGCATCACGATCGTCGCGTCGATCCCGGCGGCGGTCGCCGCGAGCGCGACCCCCTGCGCGTGGTTGCCTGCGCTCGCAGCGACCACACGATCGACCGACGGCTCGGCCTCGACGAGTCGTGAGACCGCGTTGTACGCGCCGCGAGGTTTGAACGAGCCGGTGCGCTGGAGGTGTTCCATTTTCAACACCACCTCCGCGCCGCACTGCTCGGAGAGCGACCGGCTTCGCTGGACGGGCGTCGACTGGACGACATCAGTGTCCGCGAACCGCGCTTGCGCGGCCTCGATGTCGTCGATCGTAACGTGGGACATGTGGCGGGGATCCGACCGACCCGCGAAAAAGGACTCGGTTCCGAACTAGGGTTTCTCCGTTTGCGTTATCCCCGTATCAACGTCGTAACGACGATCGCTGACCTCGCTACTATTATAAGCGCTCAGACCACGGACGAACGAGAGCTGATCGGCGTTAAACCCGTAAAAAACAGGGTTTAACCGTATTGAGGCCCACCAGATCGATGTACGTCCTTTATGAATCGCACGTCCGTCGTTGAGTCGATACGCTCGTTTCGCGAGGAGGTCGATCCGGTCCCGTTCGTCGTCGGGGCACTCGTCACGTTCGCCTTTCTCGGCTACACGGTTGTCGACACTGAGGGAGTAGCCGCGGCCATCGACACCGCGTTTGTCACCTTCGGTGAGGGGCTCGCGTGGCTTTACCTTGGGTCGGTGTTCGTGTTGGTGATCGCCGCCGCCTACCTCCTCGTTGGCCGCTACGGACGCGTCCGACTGGGTGAGGGTGACCCAGAGTACGGCACGCTCTCGTACGTCGCCATGTTCTTTTCAGCAGGGCTGTCGGCTGGGATCGTGTTTTTCGGGCCGGTCGAAGCGCTGTTACACTACCAGACGGTACCGCCGCTGTTCGCCGACACGGTCGCGGCTGAGTCGAGCGACGCGGCGGTCCCCGCGGTCGCGTACACCGTGTTCCACTACGGAATCAGTGCTTGGGCCGGATACTTGGCGATTGGCCTTCCGGTCGCGTACTTCGCGTACCGTCACGACGCCCCGTTTCGCGTGTCAACAGCGCTCTACCCGGTGTTGGGTCCTGACCGGCTCGACGGAGTAATCGGCAGAACGGTGGACACGCTTGCGGTTATCGCCACACTCGGGGGAATCGCCACGGGACTCGGATTCATCGCGTCACAGCTACTCACCGGCGTCACGTACCGGACCGGCGTGACCTTTACCGATGCCGAGACGGTCGCCGTCATCGTCGGCATCACGCTGTTGTTCACGCTGTCGCTCGTCGCGGGTGTGCGGCGCGGAATCCGCCGTATATCAGTGTTCAACGTTGGCATCATGGGTGTACTGCTCGGTGTCGCGCTCATTGCCGGGCCGACCACAACGGTACTGAACACCGCCGTCGCGTCGATCGGAACGTACGTCACCTCCTTCTTCGAGATGAGTCTGTTCACTGGCAGCGGTGCCGATGGCGGGGCCGGCTGGAGCGCGGCATGGACCGTGTTTTACTGGTCGTGGTGGATCGCGTGGGCTCCGTTCGTCGGCCTGTTTCTCGCGCGAATCTCGAAGGGACGAACGATCCGGTCGGTCGTCGGCACCGCGTTCGGGACGATGACCGTCGTCTCGGCGCTGTGGTTCACCGTGATCGGCGGCACATCGATCCAGCTTCAGGACAGCGGCGCGGTCGACATTCTCGGTGCCGTCGCAACGTTCGACGATGGGGTCTCAGGATACGTGCTGTTCGGCTCGTTCCCTGGGGGTGAGCTGTGGCAGTTGCTGTTTTTGATTCTCGTGACGACGTTTTTCCTCACCTCTGCCGACTCCTCGACGCTCGCGGTGGGTATGCTCACCACCGGCGGAAAACGCGAACCGTCGAGTGTAAATCGAGTGTTTTGGGGGGTGTTACAGGGCGCGATCGCGTCGGTTCTCGTCGTGGTCGGTGGAGCGACCGCGCTGCGGTCGTCAGTGATCGTTACCGGTGCGCCGTTCGCTGTCGTCTGTCTCGTCGCGATGGGTGGTTTCATCCGCTGGCTCGTGCGAGAATCGACGCCGGCACCTGACGCCGATCCAGTTCCGCCGACCGAGCCTGAATCCGGTCCAGTTGCCGACCGGTCCGGCGCAACCGTCACGGCCGAGGACGACTGAACAGTCGCGGTCCTGGTTGTCGACCGCGTCCATCCGATACGACACCGACGCTGTCGCTGGCAGCGACGTTGCGGGTCACGGTAGCCGAAGCGTCCCCTCGTAGCGGTGTGTCCCGTCCACGGTTTCGACGTACGTGTACTCGTCCGGGGGGTCGATCCCCCACTCACCGAGCCGCTCGTCGACGCCGTCGACGTACGTCGTCAGAAACGACCCGCGCTCACGGAGTGTCCTCGGGGTGCGCGTGTGTTCGGTCTCGAACCGGCAGCGCGCCGTCTGATCGCCGCTATCCGGTTCGATCCGCAGTCGCAGGTCCGAACGGAGACGCTCACGAACCGGTGTGGGATCGCCACGAAGGTGCCCCTCACCAAACGCGTCGATCGCCTCCAGTGCTGGGTCGGGAACGTGGTTCACAGTCGAGACGGACGCGCCGCGCACAGATATTGTTGGCTGGTTTGGTGCCTTCTGACCACCCCACCCGTTCGCTCCATCCGATCTACTGAGTCTCCGGCGATGCGGCCAGCGCGTTCTCGACGACCCGAACCGCCGTCGCCCCCTCCCGTCTCCCTACGACGACGACGAGCGCGTCCCCTGCGACCCCCGCAGCGGCGGGGCTGATACCAACGGTCCGAAGTCGATCGAGCGTCTCCGCGAGCGCCGCGGCGTCCACGTCGCCGGTCGCAACGATCGCGGTGTCGTCGCCTTCGGGGACGACCGCGGTGCCAGAGAGCCGCAGCAGTGCGTCCGTCCCGTGTTTTGCCGACTCCTCGACCACTCCCACGCCGCTCCGCATCGACACGCTTGCCGGACGTTCGGTGGTTGCGTACGCCGGAAGATCCTCACGGAACCGACGTAGGGCGGTCGCGATCGCGTCGGGGTCGCCGTTGAGATCCGCATCGTCCACGAGCCATGTGGCGGCGGCACTGTGGTTCACGACTCCCGCACGGAGCGCGTCGAAGAGGAACGGGCGCGCTCTGACCGCCTCTCGCGTCTCGGCTGCCAGCGACATACCCGACCCTGTGACGCGAGCGGTGATGGCGATTTCGGTCGCGTTCCCGCGAGCCCACACGCTCCGAAGTCCCTAAGAGCGGCGCGCCCCCAGCACGTGTATGCAGTCGCTCGTCATCGTCGCGCACGGCTCACACCTCAATCCCGAATCGAGCGCGCCGACCTACGCGCACGCCGACACGATACGCGCGTCCGGCGCGTTCGACGAGGTACGAACCGGCTTTTGGAAAGAGGAACCGCACTTCCGGGAAGTCCTTCGAACCGTCGAGGGCGACGAAATATACATCGTCCCGCTGTTCGTCTCGGAAGGCTACTTCACCGAACAGGTAATTCCCCGCGAACTCCGGCTGGATGGGTGGGATGTCTCCGAGTGGGGCTCGGACGGACTCTCCGCCGATCAGGCCACGCTCGTCGCCGAGGACATCGACCGTGAGGTCCACTACTGCGGTCCCGTCGGAACCCACTCGGCGATGACCGACGTGATCGAGCGTCGCGCGGAGTCGGTTACCGGAGACCCTGACGTTGGTGAGGGGTTCGGGCTGGCGGTCGTCGGCCACGGGACCGAGCGCAACGAGAACAGCGCGAAGGCGGTCGAGTATCACGCCGACCGGATCCGCGAGCGGGACCGCTTCGACGAGGTAAAACCGCTGTACATGGACGAGGATCCGGAGGTCGACGACCTCCCCGACTTTTTCGAGAGCGACGATGTCGTCCTCGTACCGCTGTTCATCGCCGACGGCTACCACACGCAGGAAGACATTCCGGAGGACGTTGGACTCTGTGAAGATTACACCCAGGGGTACGACGTGCCGACCGAGGTCGACGGCACCCGGATCTGGTACGCGGGCGCGGTGGGCACGGAGCCGCTGATGGCAGACGTGCTACTGGAGCGCGCCGCCGACGCGGGCGCGGACCTCGGGACCGCGCTCGACGACGTGCGTGAAACCACTCGCGTCGCAACGGGGGACTAACTGTGAGCGACACTGCCTCCGCCGCGGACGACGACCACGAGGTCCCCGAGATTGACCTCCCAAGCGACGCCTTCGATGCGGTCCTCGACGCGGTTTCGGATCTCGGTCCGGGTGAACCCCTTCGATTCGAGGGGTTCAGCGTCGCCCGCGACTCTGAGGATCAGTACGTCATCGCGTACGGCGACCGCCAAACTGGATTGAGCGAGCGCGACCTCCATGAGGCGCTCGACGAGCGGGCTCCCGCGGTGACAGACTGGTACACGTTCGAGCACGTCGTCGGCGAGTTCGGCCCACGCCGGGCGTTTCTCCGGTGGATCGAGGACGCAGACGGCCGGACGGTCGCGGACCGATACGCCGCGCTCGCGGCGGGTATCGAGCGGGCATGGGGCCAACTGCGGATCACGGCGACGGTGACCGACCGCGGCGAGCGCCGGTACGACATTCGTCACGCCGACGACGCGGGCGTTCCGGCGGCGGAGCTGGACGCGTACGAGGACCCGCTTGACGCGCGCGACCTCGTGAAACTCGACGCAAAAGGGCGCTACCGCCCACTTAAAACCGCGCCGACGCTCGACTCCGGGTGGGTGTTCCCCGCGCTGTCCCCACGGGACGCCTACGAGACCGTCGAGACGGTGTACCCAGCGACCGTGGTCAACTGGCACCGCGAGCGCGAGGGTGAACTCGACGTAACTCACTGGCGCGAGACGATGGCGCGGCAGTCCGGCATCTACGGGGTCGTGAAGACGTGGGACCGCGGCGAGGGCCACGAGCACGCGAACTGGGTCGCTGAGGCCTGCTGTGACGACTCGCAGTGTCTCAAACGGCGCGAGTGGGAGTACGACGACGAGACTGACCTCGATGTCGACGGCGGCGACGGCGTCTTCCCCTGCCGCGAGCCGTGTTCCGTCGTCGTCAGCGGGGCGCGGAAGTGGACCCGTCTGGAAAGCGAGCAGTCCCGCACCTACGAGTTCGAGTTGACGCCGAGCGAGAAGGAACAGGTTGAGGCAGTGATCGATGCGGTCGCCGACGGCCGGGTAGACGAGATCCGCGAGGCCGACACGAAGGACCCGGCGAACCGATACCGGACCCGGTTCCTGCGCGCGAAGCGGTTCGACGACGCGGGGAACCTGAGCGGAACCCCGACCGAGCAGGACGACGGGTCGGAGTAATCCCACCGCAACCGGTCGATCTCACGACACGACCCCGCGTCACGAAAGGTTTACGCGCGCCAGTGGCGTAGCCGGCGGCAATGAGTCGCGGCCCCGAAGTCATCGTCACCGAAAAAGACAACGCCGCGCGCCGGATCGCGGACATCCTCAGCGGCGGCACGGCGACGGCCGAGCGGATGAACGACACCAACGTGTACGAGTGGGGCGGCAAGCGATGTATCGGGCTCTCCGGCCACGTTGTGGGCGTCGACTTCCCGCCGGAGTACAGCGACTGGCGAGATGTCGAGCCAGTCGAGTTGATCGATGCCCCGGTGCGAAAAGCCCCGACACAGGAGGGTATCGTGGCCGCGCTCCGGCGACTCGCCCGGAACGCGTCTCGTGTCACCATCGCGACCGACTACGACCGCGAAGGAGAGCTGATCGGCAAGGAGGCGTACGAGATCGTCCGCGAGGTGAACGAGGATGTGCCCGTCGATCGGGTTCGGTTCTCGTCGATCACCGAAAACGAGGTGACGGAGGCGTTCGCGGACCCCGACGATCTCGACTTCGATCTGGCGGCGGCGGGCGAGGCGCGCCAGGTGATCGACCTGACGTGGGGCGCTGCGCTGACTCGCTTCCTCTCGCTGTCGGCCCGCCAGCTCGGTGACGATTTCATCTCTGTTGGTCGGGTACAGGGTCCGACGCTCAAGCTGATCGTCGACCGCGAGCGCGAAATCCGCGCGTTCGACCCCGAGGCGTACTGGGAGCTGTTCGGCGAACTGACGAAGACGGGCGGCGATCCGTTCGAGGCACAGTACTTCTTCGAGAACGATGTCGGCAACGAGGCCGAGCGCGTCTGGGACGAATCGACCGCGGAGACGCTCACTGCGGCGCTCGCTGCGGCCGACGACGCGGTCGTCGACGACGTTCGTCGCCGCACGCGGACGGACGAGCCGCCCGCGCCGTTCAACACGACACAGTACATTCGCGCGGCCGGTTCGCTCGGCTACTCCGCACAGCGCGCGATGTCTATCGCCGAGGAGCTGTACACTGCCGGTTACGTCACCTACCCTCGGACGGACAACACGGTGTACCCGGAGGATCTCGACCCGCGTGAGCTGTTGGAGGAGCTCTCGGCGGCAGGTACGTTCGGGGAGGACGCGGCCGCCCTACTCGACCGCGACGAGATTGAGCCGACCGAGGGCGACGAGGAGACCACGGACCACCCGCCGATCCACCCGACGGGCGACCTCCCGAGTGCCTCGGACCTCTCCGAGGATGAGTGGGAGGTGTACGAGCTGATCGTTCGCCGCTTTCTCGCCACCTGCGCGGCCCCCGCGGAGTGGGAGCGGCTCCGCGTGGTCGCCTTGGCGAACGGCGAGGCAACGAGCATCGCCGCCGAGGCCGATCCGCTTCCCGCGCTCCGCGACCCCGACGACGCCGAGGACACGCCGTCGCTGGTCGCCGATGGCGGCCTCCGCCTGAAAGCGAACGGGAAGCGACTTCTGGAGGCGGGCTACCACGCAGTGTACCCGTACCGCTCCAGCGACGAGCGGATCGTTCCGGATGTCGAGGTCGGCGAAACGCTCTCGCTTTCCGGCCGGCGCACGGACGCAAAGGAGACCCAGCCACCCCGTCGCTACGGCCAGTCGCGGCTCATCGAGGAGATGGAGAAGCGTGGGGTCGGCACGAAAGCGACCCGTCACCGGACGCTTGAGAAGCTGTACGACCGCGGGTACATCGAGAGCGACCCGCCGCGGCCGACGCGGCTCGCGGAGTCGGTCGTCGAGG
>CAYRWH010000069.1:0-8539 GCA_964427935.1 uncultured Halobellus sp.
CAACGCCGCGCGGTCGTTCCAGACGTTCGTCCGCGAGGTGGACAACCTGATGGTGTTCGACAACGATGCCTGGCGGAAGACGGGCGAGTCCGTTCAGGGCGGCTACGAGGAGATCAACGAAGAGATCGTTCGACGGTTCGGAATCCTCTTTGGCGCGGGCGAGATCCAGCAGGGCCAAGAGGTAGCAGAGAGCGTTGTCGACTCCTCGGAGATCATCAACACGCTCTCCGGTGGTGGTGTCTCGACGGTCGGCTACGCGGAAGAGGAGGTAGAGGAGCGTACGTCGGGCGGGTTGCTCTCGCGACTCCGGAACGACGACGGCGGCGACGAGCTGGACAGCGCACACACGACGAATCGCATCACGAGTCTCGTGCGCAAGGCGGCGCTCGGTCGCCTGACGCTCCCGTGTGAGATCGAGGGTGCTGAGCGCGCGTTGCTCGTACTCGCCGGACCGCCGGAGTACCTCAACCGGAAAGGTATCGAGCGCGGTCGCAAGTGGCTCGAAGAGCAGACCGGCTCGATGGAAGTGCGGGGCGGCGACTACCCGTACCGTGGTGCCGGCTTCGTGGCGACAGTCATTCTCTTGGCAGGCGTCACGAACGTTCCGCGGATCAAGGAGCTCCAACAGGTTGCCATCGAGGCGCAGGATAACCTCGACGAGATCCGCGACGAGAGCGAGGAGAACCTCGACGAGCTCGTCAGCGACGACGGCGACGAACTCGAGTCCCTCTTTTAACGGGTCGGATGGAGGTTCTGGTCCCCTTCTCCCCCGACCGACCGAAATCACGGCTTGCAGAGTTCTTTTCGCCGGACGAGCGCGAGTCGCTCGCCCGGTCGATGCTCGATGACGTGCTCTGTGCGGTAACCGGTGCCGGCGGCGACCCACGGCTGCTCAGTACCGAGCGGCCGGACCCGCCGGTTGATCACCCGGTTACGGTCGACTCGCGGCCACTCACTGCGGCGGTAAACGCGGTTCTTGCGGAGCGCGAGCCCACCGAGAGCGACCCGCTCGCGGTCGTGATGGCCGACCTCGCGCTGGCGACGCCTCCGGTACTCGGTCGGCTGTTCGATGCCGATGGTGACGTGGTGATAGTCCCCGGCCGGGGTGGCGGAACCAACGCGCTTGTCGTCCGCACCCCCTCGTTCCGCGTCGACTACCACGGGGCGTCCTACCTCGATCACCGCGAGTCGGCCGCGGCGGTTGACGCTGAGGTCACCGTCTTCGACTCTCACCGACTTGCGACCGACATCGACGAGCGGGCGGACCTCGTCGAACTACTGATACACGGCGACGGGGCGGCCACAGACTGGCTTCGAGAGGCCGGCGTCACGCTCGATATCGACGAGGGACGTGTCGGCGTGGGCCGTAGCGACAACTGAGGGGCCGACCCGGATCCGGGACCACATCGCTTTTGAGACCGCATCGCGGAGAGGCTCTCGTGTTCACGGCGGCCGACGAGTACGGGATCCGGATCGACATCGACGACCGTGAGGTGGAGCGACTGCTTTCCGTGACGCCCGCGGACGCAGAGACGCCGGATCGGCTGTCGTTTGCGAGGAACGTATTCATCCCGTTGACCACCGCCTGTCGATACACTTGTACCTACTGTACGTACTACGATGTCCCCGGGGAGGCGTCGCTACTGTCGCCCGAAGAGGTCCGTCAGCGATGTCGCGTGGGTGCCGACGCGGGATGTACGGAGGCGCTTTTTACCTTCGGTGACGAGCCGGACGATCGCTACACAGCGATCCACGAAACGCTCGACGAGTGGGGGTTCGACTCGATCCACGACTACCTCTATCGTGCCTGTGAGATCGCGTTGGAGGAGGGGCTGCTCCCGCACTCGAATCCCGGCGACCTCACCGAATCCCGGTTCGCCGATCTCCGTGAAGTGAACGCCTCGATGGGCGTCATGCTGGAGACGACCGCCGATGTCGACGCCCACAGCGGGGGCCGACGCAAGACTCCCGGCCAGCGACTCAACACGATCCGCGCGGCGGGTCGACAGGGCGTTCCCTTCACGACCGGGATCCTCGTCGGCATCGGGGAGGGATGGCAGGATCGCGCGGAGAGCCTGCTGGCGATCCGCGACCTCCACGAGCGTCACGGCCACGTACAGGAGGTGATCGTCCAGAACGTCGTCCCGAACGAGCGCTCGGACTTTCCGAAGCCGGACCGGGAGACGATGCGCCGGGTCGTGGCGATGGCGCGGATCGCGCTTCCGCCGGAGGTGTCCGTTCAGGTCCCACCGAACCTCTCGCCGGCGAGTGAACTCGTCGACTGCGGCATCGACGACCTGGGTGGTGTCTCTCCGGTGACGGACGACTACATCAATCCGGAGTACGCGTGGCCGGAACTCGACGGGCTCCGAGCCGTCGCCGACGCAGGGAGGATGCGACTCGTCGAGCGACTCCCGACGTACGCACGGTTCCTACCGCCAGACCTTCGGCCCGCCAGCGTCGACGCCGCGCCGCCGCCGACGAACCACGAGGCATGGCTCCCGGACGCCGTCACGGATCGGATCCGCGAGGACGACGTTCACGGTCGTCGGCTACGGGCGGTCGCACGCGGGGACGGGCCGCTTCGACCAGACCCACAATAAAAGACCGCTGATGGGATCCGGAATCGACGCCGCCAGTAGTTATTTTAAATGCGGTCCGAAACAGGCGGACAATGCTACCGTTGCCGCTTCAGTTCGACGCGGACGCACTGGTCGTACTGCTCGTCGATTTCTTGCTTGCGCTGCTGCTGTTCGCGGTGGGAGTCGTCGGTGTGTTGTTGATCGGCAAACTTCTGCTACTCCCGTCGATCCAGCGTGTACTGGGGTCGAAGGAGTTCGACGACGCAGTCAAGAGTCTCGGAACAAGCGTCGCAAACGCGGTCATCTGGGTCGCCGCCATCGCCATCGGATTCACGATTGCCGGGTACGGCGCGTTCCTCTCGGCGTTCGCCGTCTTCGGCGGCGCAATTGCGCTCGCAATCGGCTTCGCCGCGCAGGACCTACTGGGTAACTTCGTCGCCGGGATATTCATCCTGAAAGATAAACCGTTCGAGGTTGGCGACTGGATCGAGTGGGACGGCAACGCGGGCCGCGTCGAGGATATTGACCTGCGTGTCTCACGGGTACGGACCTTTGACAACGAGCGGATCACGGTCCCGAACGGCGACCTCGCGAACAACGCGGTCACCAATCCGGTCGCCTACGAGACGCTCCGGCAGAAGTTCGTTTTCGGCATCGGCTACGACGACGACATTTCACGGGCGACGGACATCATCGTCGAGACGGCCGAAGCGCACGAGGCCATCCTCGATGACCCTGGTCCGTCGGTGCGACTCGTTGAACTCGGGGATTCCGACGTTGGCCTACAGGCGCGCTGGTGGATCTCCGATCCCGACCGCGGCGACTTCGTGAAGGTTCGGTCCGAGTACGTGACGGAGGTAAAGGAGGCGTTCGACGAGGCGGGGATCGACATCCCATACGTCCATCGTCAACTCACCGGGAGCGTCGAGGTCATCGAGTCCGTCGCGGCCGAGGAGTGAGCGCGGACACTGCCGCGTGTTCGGCTCCGCTCACGACGGGTCTCCGTCGTCTCCGCTGGGCCGATACTGCCGACTGACGGCCTGCCACCGGTTCGACCGGAACCGGATGCCGTTCAACACTGCTGGAACGAGCTTCTCCAGTATCACCGCTGCGTACAACCCGGCAACGCCGAGCGCCGTCATCATGCCGACGAGTGCGGCGGGAAGCGCGAATAGATACAGGCCAACGATCGACGCGAGGAACGGCCATCGAGTATCGCCGGCCCCACGCAGGGACCCGGTAACGGAGCCATCGATCCCGAGCGGTATCGCAGAGATCGCGGCAACGAGGACGAACGCCGTCGTTGCCGCCACGGCGGCCGGTTCGTCGACAAAGACGCGGGCGATCGGGTCCGCGGCCACGATCACAGCGACCGAAGCGAGCAGGTACACAACCGCCGACAGGCGGATCACGTCGCGACCGTACGCAGTCGCGAGCGACTCCTCGCCTGCGCCGAGCCGCTGCCCAACAAGCGTGCTCGCGGCGATTGAAAAGCCCCAGCTGAAGCTCCCAAGCAGCGCCCTGATACGGCGGCCGACTTCGAGTGCGGCGACGGTTGTAGAGCCGAAGCTTGCCGCGATCCACAGGAGGGGGAAGACGACAACCCCCTCGGCGACCCGACGAGCCATCAGGGGCGCAGAGACCCGGAGGAGCTGCCGAGTGAGGTCGATGTCGAGCCACGGACCGGACTGTCCAACCGGGATCGGCGACGCACCGTGGCCGAGATACGACCGCCCGCTCATCCCCCACGCAAGGACGATACCGACCGCTGCTATCGAAACTGCGGTACCGATAGCGGCTCCGAGCACGCCGAGCCCTGCGCCAAGCACGAGGCCGGCGGTGAGTCCGACGTTGAGCACCGCACCGCCGGCACGGATCACCATTGGGGTGAACGTGTCTCCGACGCCGGCGTACGTGCGGCTCGCGATCATATTGAAAAACTCGAAGGCGAGCGCGGGCGCGGTGACGACGAGGTAGATCACGCCAAACCGGAGCGCGTCACCTTCGCCGCCGACAAGGGCGATCAACGGCTCCGCGAACAGTATAAACCCGACGACGACGGGGGTAACGAGAAGCCCCGCGACGAGGAGCGACTGTTTTACGACGAGAGCGGCTCGGGCAGTATCGCCACCGCCATAGTTCTGTGAGACGAGCGAGACCGTGCCCCCGGCGAGGCCAATAGAGAGGAACTTCGCAAGCTGCCAGTAGGCGAACGCGAAGGCGAGCCCCGCGACCGCAGGCGCGCCAAGCACGATCCCGATCACCGCCAGATCGACCGTGTTTTTCGACATGATCGCGAACCCGGTGATGATCCGCGGCCACGCCAGATCGAGCGTCTCTCCGAGTCGGTCCCGGTCGATCACACCGCCACGGTCGAGCGCATCGGCGACGTTCTCGCCGAGACGGGAAAAGAACTCACGCAGTAGAGAGACCACATGTCGGAGGCGCGAGTCCATTGACATGAGTACGTGTAGGAGCGGTTTGGGTCTGTCCGTCCCGGCACGCGGTTCCAGTTACCTACAAGTGGCACTCGGTATCGCCGATACCTGTGGCTGCTGACATCCACTACTGCCGAACGCAACGGCTTTTAGGAACCACTGAGTGTTACCACTAATGAGTCCACACGAGTGGCGGACGTATCTCGTCACGGGCGCGACACACTCCGCGGGCCGGAGCACCGAGCAAATAGCCGAGGCGGCGATAGACGGCGGCATCGATGTTATCCAGCTCCGTTATAATGATCGGAGCGCACGCGAGCGGTATCGAACCGGTCGCCGGCTCCGTGAGGTGACCGACGCGGCCGACGTGCCACTGATCGTCAACGATCGGATCGATCTGGCGGCCGCAATTGGTGCTGATGGCGTCCACCTCGGACAGTCGGATCTGCCGGTCGATGTTGCTCGCGACCAACTCGGTTCGTCCGCGATCGTCGGGGTCTCCGCGTCCACGGTTGCGGAGGCAACGGCGGCAGCGGCTGCCGGTGCTGACTACCTCGGCGTTGGTGCCGTGTTCAGCACCTCCTCGAAGGACGTTCCGGACGAGGAGAACGGGATCGGCACGGAGCGGATTCGAGCGGTGGCCGACGCGGTCGGGATTCCCGTGATAGGGATCGGTGGGATCGACGCGAGCAACGCGAGTCGCGTCCGTGAGGCGGGCGCTACCGGAGTGGCGGTCATCTCGGCGATCACGGCGGCGGATGACCCGCGGGCCGCGACTGCGGCCCTTCGGGAGGTGGTCGCCGATGTCTGAAACACCGGCGTCGTCCGACCCGCTCGACGGGAATGAGTTTGCGGACGCGGTGACGGCGGTCGGCGAACTGTCGCCGCTGGTCCACCATCTCACGAACGACGTGACCACCAGCGAGACCGCAAACGCGACGCTACACTGGGGAGGACTGCCCGTGATGGCCGATGCGCCCGCGGAAGCCGGAGACATGGCTGCCGGGGCGGACGCGGTCGTTATCAACACTGGCACGGCGACGACGACGGACATCGGTGCGATGGTCGATGCCGGTCAACGGGCGAACGAGGCCGACGTACCGGTCATTCTGGACCCCGTCGGCTACGGCGCGACGCCGCACCGCGTCGAGTCGGTCGGCCGGTTGCTCGACGCCGTCGCGTTCGACGTCATCAAGGGGAACGTCGGGGAGGTACGCGGACTCGCCGGCGAGGAGGCGACGGTTAAGGGCGTCGAGTCGGTCGATGACGGCGAGTCCGGAGTCGCTGACGCGGCGCGGGCGCTCGCGGCCGAAACCGGTGCCACGGTCGTTGCGTCCGGTTCGACGGATGTCGTTGCTGACGTGGACGGAGCGGCGTACCAACTCACGGTCGGCCACGAGCGGATGGGCTCGTTCGTCGGCTCGGGCTGTATGCTCGCGAGCACGCTCGGAACGGTGGCGGCGCTGACTCGCGAGACGGACGGGCTGGTGTCGACGGCGACAGAGGCGGCGCTGGTTGCGACCGTGGCGTACGGACTAGCAGGCGAGCAGGCGGCGACAACGGAGCCACCCGGACCGGCGAGCTATCGGACGGCGTTTATGGACGCAGTCGCGTCGCTGGCGGCGGATCCGTCCGGTGTCGATACCGACATCAGTGAACGCGTGTCGAAAATATAAGGGCGAACAGGGTGGTGTGTGTCGTCCGAACTCTCCGGGGTCCGGCTGCCGATTCGGACGGCCACTCCGCGCGGAGCCACACCACCCGCGTTCCCCCGCGCGGCACGTCAATCGAGCACGAAGGGTCTGGCCGCGGCATCGTATAAAAACGGGACGCTTGTCTCAGCCGCTGTGTCGTTCGTCTTGACTACCGGGTCGCTTGTTTCCACTCCCGGAGGCCGATCCGTTCACCGTCGAGTTCTTCCGCGGGAGCCTCCGTCGCGGCCCAGACGAACAGCGGAGCGACGCTTTCAGGGTCGCGGGCGCGCTCCATTCCGGTGAGGTCGGTTGCGACCAATCCCGGGTCGACGACGCCGACGGTCGCGTCGAGGTCGGCGGCGAACCCTCGGGCGACCGCCTCGGCAGCGGCTTTCGAGACGGCGTACGCGCCCATTCCGGCTTTCGATTCGTGAGCGACCGACCCGGACGGAACGATCACCCGGGCGTCGTCGGCGAGATGTGGGACCGCTTCGGCGAGCGTTGCGAACACGCCACGGGCGTTCGTCCGCATCGTGTCGTCGTAGTCGGCGTAGCTCGTCTCATCGGTCGGGTTTTCTCCGGGCGCACCGTGAAACACCGCCGCGTTGGCGAAGACGATATCGACGGGTCCGGCTTCGCGAGCGACGTGCTCGAAGAACCGTTCGAGGTCGAACTCGTCGCGAACGTCGACGCGGGACCCCCACGCGGTACCCGATGGGGTCGTCTCGTCTCCCGTCCCCGCTTCGCCGTCGTTCAACGCCTCGACGGTCCGGTCGACCGCGTCGCCATCGCGGCCGGAGACGGCCACGAACGCGCCCGCCTCGACGAACTCCGTGGCGACCGCCCGTCCGATCCCGCTCGTTGCTCCGGTGATCGCGACCGTGAGATCCATGTGTCACGAAGTACGGCCGTGGTCGACTTAGTCGTACCCACTTGAGGCGTCTGTGTGGTATTTATACCGTTCCCGCCCTACGATCGGATATGGACGCGGCCCCGGACATCGACTCCGTAGCTGGCGAATCCGTCGTCGTTATTGGCGGCGGATTCGGTGGTCTCTCGACAGCCTGTTACCTCGCCGACGCCGGCGCGGACGTCACGCTTCTTGAGAAGAACGAACAGCTCGGCGGGCGCGCGAGCCGGCTCGAATCCGACGGGTTCCGGTTCGATATGGGCCCCTCGTGGTACCTCATGCCCGACGTGTTCGAACGGTTCTTCGGACACTTCGACCGGTCGCCCGACGACTACTACACGCTCTCTCACCTCGACCCGCACTATCGAGTGTTCTGGAAGGACGGGGATCAGGTCGATGTGCTCCCCGACATGGACCACAACCGCGAACTCTTCGAGTCCTACGAACCCGGCGCGGGCGACGCGCTCGACGAGTACCTCACGGAGTCGAAGCGTACCTACGAGATCGGCATGGAACACTTCGTGTACGAGGATCGCCCGCGACTGCGTGACTACGTCGATACGGACGTGCTCCGCTACTCGTGGGGGCTCTCGCTGTTGGGCAAGATGCAGGGCCACGTCGAGGGGTACTTCGACCATCCGAAGCTCCAACAGCTGATGCAGTACACGCTCGTCTTCCTCGGTGGGTCGCCCACGAACACACCCGCGCTGTACAACCTGATGAGTCACGTGGATTTCAACATGGGCGTCTACTACCCGGACGGGGGAATCGGCGCGGTCGTCGACGGCATCGTCGAACTCGGCGACGAACTCGGCGTCGAGTACGTTACCGACGCCGAGGTGACCGGTATCGAAGGACGCTACGGCGCGTTCGCGGTCGACACCGCCGGCGGCGACCGCTACCTCTCGGATCTGG
>CAYRWH010000070.1:0-3724 GCA_964427935.1 uncultured Halobellus sp.
GAGGACGGCTCCGACGGGGAGCGTTACCTCGCGGACATCGTCGTCTCGAACGCCGACTACGCCCACACCGAGCAGGAACTGCTGCCGGAGAAGAAACGTCAGTACACAGAGGAGTATTGGGAGTCACGAACCTTTGCTCCCTCGGCGTTCCTGCTGTACCTCGGCGTCGAGGGCGACGTTCCGAACCTCGAACACCACACGTTAGTGCTGCCGACCGAGTGGGACCAGCACTTCGAGACGATATTCGAGGAGCCAGCGTGGCCCGACGACCCAGCGTATTACCTCTGTGTGCCCTCGAAGACGGATGACACGGTCGCACCGGAGGGCCACAGCAACCTGTTTGCGTTGGTCCCGATTGCGCCCGGGTTGGAGGACACGCCGGAGATTCGCGAGCAGTACCGCGAAGTCGTCCTCGACGATATTGCCGAGAACACGGGCGAGGAGCTCCACGACCGGATCGTCTTCGAGGAGACGTTCTGTGTCGAGGATTTTGCCGACCGCTACAACAGCTACGCCGGGAGCGCGCTCGGGCTAGCACACACCCTTCGCCAGACATCACTGCTTCGGCCGCCACACCGGTCGGAGACGGTTGACGGGCTCTACTTTACCGGGTCGACGACGACGCCCGGTATCGGTGTCCCAATGTGTTTAATAAGCGGTGGCATCACGGCTGAACGGGTCGCGGACACGATCTGAAAGCGTGAGTACAACCGATCCGAACCCGACGGGTGTTGGGAGCAGAGCTATCGAAGACCTCCGATACCTGCTTGTGCTCTCTCGGCCACGCTTCTGGCTCTACCTTGCGGGTCCCGTTGCGGTCGGCGTTACGTACGGGATAAGCGACGTGAGCGAGCTGTTCACCCCGGTAACGATCGGCCTCGCGGCGTACTTTCTGGTGCCCGCAAACGTGTACTTATACGGCGTAAACGACGTATTTGACGCCGATGTCGACGAGGTAAACCCCAAAAAGAGCGACCGAGAGGAACGCTGGCACGGAGACCGGTTCGTTCTCGCCGCAGTGTCACTGTCCGCAGTAGCGGGGTTGGTGACGTTCGCGGTCACGCCGACCGTCGCATGGCCGTACCTCGGTGGGTTCTTTCTGCTTGCGGCGGGATACAGTGCGCCACCGGTCCGATTTAAAACGACGCCGCTTCTTGATTCGGTGTCAAACGGTCTCTACATCCTTCCAGGCGCAGCCGCGTACGCGACGGTTGCCGGCACACATCCGCCGCTGTTCGCGTTTATCGGCGCGTGGCTCTGGACGATGGGAATGCACACGTTCTCCGCGATTCCGGACATCGAGCCGGACCGTGAGGCGGGTATCCGAACGACAGCAACGCTGCTCGGAGCGGGTCGGACGTACGGGTACTGCGGGGTCGTCTGGGCCGCAGCAGCGCTGTCCTTTGCCGTGGTCGACGTGCGACTCGGCGCGCTGCTCGGGGTCTATCCCGTGTTCGTCTCGTGGGTTGCCGTCTCCTCCGTCGACGTTTCACGCGCGTACTGGTGGTTCCCCGCGGTCAACACCGTCGTGGGGACGCTGCTCGCGATGGGCGGACTCTGGCGCGTCTACCCGCTCTGGGAGGTGGTCGGATGAGCGGCGATGACGCGTCGAGGACGGCCTCGGCGGGAGCGACCGAATCGCTCCGCGCTCGGCTCCCGCAAACGCGTGAGGGGGTCGAAGACGTCCTCGACCGGATCGTCCGGGAGAATCGGTTTACGATTGCCGTGCTCTTCCCCGCTATCGGCGCGATTACACTCGTCGGGAGCGCGGAGGGCTGGGTGCCCGACCCGCTCGCGTTCAACCCGTGGTTCGTGCTGTTCGGCGTCGCGGTGATGCGGTCGCCGCTCGTCGTGGGAGTACTTCCGACGCTTGACCGCCAAGCGGTCGGCTGGATCGGCGTGTTGATCGCGTACACGTACTTCATCGAACATCTCGGTGTCAGAACCGGGTGGCCGTACGGAACCTTCGAGTATACGATCAGCCTCGGCCCCATGCTCGGTGGGGTCCCGCTCGCGTTGCCGCTCTTTTTCATTCCACTCGTGATGAACGCGTACCTGCTGTGTCTGTTGTTGTTGGGCGGACGAGCGTCGAGCGGCTGGGTCCGGCTGCTCGCCGTCATCCCGACCGTGGTCGCGATGGACGTGGTGTTGGATCCCGGCGCGGTCGCGGTCGGCTTCTGGGACTTCGGCGGCGGGGCCTTTTACGGAGTTCCGCTCTCGAACTACGCCGGCTGGGTGTTGTCGGCGACGGTCGCGGTGATCACGCTCGACCGCGCGTTCGACATGGCTGCGATCCGCGACCGGCTAACGAACTGTGAGTTCATGCTCGACGATATGGTGAGCTTCGTGATCCTCTGGGGTGGGATCAACCTCTTTTACGGCAACTACGTCCCGGCAGCGCTCGCGGCCGCGTTCGGGATCGGACTGGTCCGCACCGACCGATTCGACTCACAGCTGTTGCGGCCGTGGGGATAGCGTGAGCAGATCGGTTTATAAAGCCCGTCACAGTTGACGGCAGCGACGTTCGACGCTCCGAACCGGAAACGGATCGACGGAATCGATCTCTCAACTCTCGATCCCTGCCGCCGACTCGAAATCCCTTATATACCTCCCGCTCCTGTCTTCTGTATGGAACGGATGTCGAGCGGAGGAGACCGACTACGTGGAGTCGATGAGTAGTCTGGCGATCGAGTACGGAACCCACGAGCGGGTTCGGGAGATAGTCGACCGGCTTCGGTTTTGTGCGGAACACGTCAGCGTCGATTTCGACGGCTGGGATGAGCCTCACGTAAAAGGGCCGGGACTGTACTTCGCAGTCGTCGCCGACCGCGACTACGGTTCATACGCGGACCCAATGGGGGACAACCAGTGGCCTCGGGACCGATGTGCGTCCGTTTTTGAGGAGGACGCGTTCGTCGAGGCCGCGGAACGCGTGAGCGTTCGAGCGGACGGCGGCATCGTCGTCGCCGTCGACGGCGAGTTGGAGGGCCAGATGGTTCGGTTCCGCGATCTGGGAACGAGAAGCGACGAGACCGAGCTCGTCGACGACGTCGCCTACGAGCCGTGGATGGGCTCGCGGCACATGAGCGCAATCGAGACCTCTGTCCGACCCGAGGTGATCGCGACGGTTACCCTCAGCGAGGAGACCGGTCGTATAAGCGTCTTCCGCGACGGCGAGGCAGACTCTACACCCCGCGGAGAGATCGGCGGCCCCTGGCGCGGCGACTGACCGTCGGCCCCTAGCGTGGCGGCTGATCCGCGGCTCGGTTCACCCTTGGACTCGGACCGCCAATCGTTATGAGTCCACCCGACGAATGTCCGCGTATGTACGACGACCTGCTGGTGCCGACCGACGGGAGCGAGGCGGTCGAACGCGCGCTCGACCACGCGATTCCGCTCGCGGCCGACCACGACGCGACGCTTCACGCGCTGTACGTCGTCGACCAGAGGGTGGCGACCGCGGGATCCAGCGAGCTCCACGACGACGTGATTGCTGATCTAGAGAGTCAGGGCGAAACGGCGGTCACGGCCGTCGCGGATCGGGCCCGTGAGGCCGGCGTCGATGTCGAGACGGTCGTCAGAACTGGCACGCCCGACACCGAGATCGTCGCGTACGCCGAGGAGGCCGGCATCGACGTCATCGTGATGAGCCCCGAAGGGAAATCACCCAGAGAGCGGATCCGCTCTCTCGGCAGCGTCTCGGACCGCGTCACGGACGACGCGA
>CAYRWH010000070.1:3824-8502 GCA_964427935.1 uncultured Halobellus sp.
AGAGAGCGGATCCGCTCTCTCGGCAGCGTCTCGGACCGCGTCACGGACGACGCGACCGTTCCGGTGTTTCTGATAAAATAGAGGCTGGACGCCGGCCGTTGTCAGCGGTCGCGTTCGATGAGGTTATCCACGGAGTCGGCGATCTCCCGCACACGGCTTTGCTGTCTGTCGGTGGCGTCGGCGATTCCTGCCGCTCGCTCGGCGACCGTCTCCGCGGAGTCTGTGGATTCGTCGACCATCGCCGCGACCTCCTCGACGGACGCTGACTGGGAGTCCATCGCCTTCGATACCTCCGTGACCCCGTCGGATGCCTCGGTCACAGCGTCCTGAATGGCATCTAGCCGGTCGAGGGCATCGTCGACCTGTTCGGTTCCCTCGGCAACTCGATCGGCTGTCCGTTCGAGCTCTTTGAGCGTCGACTCACCGCGGTTCGCCATCCGGTCGACGGCCGTCTCAATCTCCGCGGCGTGTTCGCTCGTGTCCGCTGCGAGCGTCTTCACCTCGTCGGCGACGACGGCAAACCCAGATCCGGCATCTCCGGCGCGTGCTGCCTCAATAGACGCGTTCAACGCGAGTAGATTCGTCTGATCGGCGATATCCGAGATGACATCCGTAACACCACGGATCTCCTCGACACGATCCTGTAACCGGTCCATCTCGTCGCGGACCGCCGTCGTCGCCTCGTCGACCGCTGTCATTACATCGGCGGCATCGGCGGCAGCCTCCACTCCCTCGTCGGCTAGTGAAGCGGCCTCGTCGCTTGTGGTTGCGACCTCGTCGGCGGTCGCAGCGACCTCCTCGACGGTCGCGGTCATCTCGTTCGCCTCCCGGGAAACCTGTCTCATTCGTTCGGACTGTTCGTCGGCGAGGTCGTCGATCCGGTCGGCCTCATTCGCGACATCCGCGGTGCGTTCGCGAAGGTCAGAGATGGGCTCACCCACCCGTTCGGCGACCTGTCGCGAGAGCTCACGCTGTCGTGTCGCCTCCCGCTCGGTGTCCTTTACGTACGAGTGGACGTAGGTATCGATAGCAAGCTGCTGGTCAAGGAGGAACGCCTTGAGCACGGAGAGCGCCTCGGTCTTGAACTGCTCGACCGCCTCGGCAGCGGTCGGCTTTGCGACAGTCGACTCTCCGATCGAGTCGCCAGTCACCGCGTCCGTCGCCGTGCTGTATGATGGCGATTCGGCGTCAGTATCTGAATTTGGCGCGTCTACGGCTCGCTCGGCGAGCACGTCGAGCACCTCCTCGTAATAAACGGCATACTGGCCGAGATACGCGTCGGGTTCAAGCCCGAGGAGATCGTGAAGACGACCAACTCGGGCCCGGTCCGCGAAGTAGTCACGGCCGTATTCACCGCCGACCAGCCGTTCGAGGTATCGGCGCTGACCGGATTTTAATCCCTCCATCGGCATCGACGAGCGATCGATCGTCGAGCGCACCCGTTCATCCGTGTGAATATGGTCGTAAAACGCCTCGATGATTCCCTCTGTCGCCGGTTCAAGGTCGGACGCGATTGCCGCGAGTCGTGTCTCGTCTGCGGCGGTGAACCGCGTGTACCGTTTGCGGCGCTCCATCTCGGCGGCGTCGATTCCAATGTCCGACAACAGCGCGTCGCCGTCGACGCTCGCACGTGTCTCGTCGTCGATAGCGACCGATGTACTGCTCATGTGACGTGGGATTCGGTGACTGGTATATGATGATTCGGCTCCGATTATCACCACGCGAACCGCCCCGTGTCCCGGAGTTACTAGTCGCCGCGGACACAGCGTGGCGTATGGAACTCACGGTTCTCGGTACCGGCAGCGCGATGCCGGTTCCGGAGCGCGTCCAGGCCGGGTACCTCCTCGATGACGACGATCGGTCGTTGCTCGTCGACTGCGGAAGCGGCGTCCTCCAGCGACTCGCCGGAACCGAAACGGGCTATGAAGGTGTCTCAACCGTTCTGCTCACCCATCACCACCTCGACCACGTCGCAGCGCTCATGCCACTTATCAAGGCGCGCTGGCTCGCCGGCAAGGAACATCTCGAGGTTGTCGGCCCGTCCGGAACGAAAGCGCTCGTCGACGGCCTCCTCGACGTTCACGCGTATCTCGACGGCCGGATCGACCTCGCAGTTCGTGAGGTGTCGCCGGCGGGATCGTTCTCGGCAGGTGGGTTCGATGTCGCCGCCCGCGAGACGCGCCACTCGATGGAGTGTTTTGCCTACCGGTTCTCCCCGCCGAGCAGCGGTGTGGACCCCGCGGACGGGCCGCTGACGCTGTCAGGTGACACGGAGGCGTTCGCGGGCCTCGCGAGTTTCGCCGACGGAAGCGACGTTCTCGTTCACGACTGCGCGTTCCCCGACGGGATCGACGTGTCGAACCATCCGACACCCACCGAACTCGGCGAGTCGCTCGCGGGCACCGATGTCAAGACGCTGTTGCTCTCGCACCTCTATCCACACACCGGCGGCCGAGAAGCGGAGATGGTCGAGAGCGTCCGAACGGCGGGCTTCGACGGTGATGTCCGGGTCGCCGAGGACGGACTCCGTGTAGACATCTGAGCCAACGTAACCCTGAAAGGTTACGTCAAACCGAGTTCCACCCAGACTCTTAAGCGCTCGTAGTCGTTCCCATCGGGTATGACCGAGCCGCTCGCTGACGACTTCGGACGGGAGGTGACGGGGGTTCGCGTCTCACTCACCGATCGCTGTAACTTTGACTGTGTCTACTGTCACAACGAGGGGCTCGGCGACACGCGCGGTCCCATGGAGCCGAGCGAGAACGAGATGGGAACCGACGATGTCGTCCGGTTTCTGGAGGTCGTCGAGGAGTACGGCGTCGACTCCGTGAAATTCACCGGTGGGGAGCCGATGCTCCGCCAGGACTTAGCAGAAATCATCGAGCGCACGCCTGACTCGATGGAGGTCTCGATGACGACGAACGGAACATTCCTCCCCGGGCGCGCAGAGGACCTGAGGGCTGCCGGGCTCGACCGCGTCAACGTTTCACAGGACGCGCTCGATCCGGACGAGTTCGCGGAAGTGACGAAATCCGGGGCCTATGAACAGGTCCTCGAAGGAGTCAAGGCCGCCGTCGACGCCGGGCTCGACCCCGTGAAACTCAACATGGTCGTGTTCACGCACACCGCGGGCTACGTCGAGGAGATGGTCGAGCACGTCGCCGACAACGAGGGACTCCAACTCCAGCTCATCCAGTACATGCCCGAACTCACGGGCAAGCCGGAGTGGAACGTCGACATCGGGCGCGTCCACGACTGGCTCGCGGACATCGCCCACCGCGTTGAACACCGGGAGATGCACGACCGCAAGCGGTACTTCGTGGGCGGGAGGGGCGACGAGAGCGACGGCGGGGTCGCCCAGAGCGCGCGCGACGGCGACACCACAAGCGGCATGGTTGAAATCGTCGATCCCGTCGAGAACGAGGACTTTTGCGCCAACTGTGGCCGGGTCCGCGTCACCCACGAGGGGTACTTGAAAGGATGTCTCAACCGCAACGACGACCTCCGGTCGATGGGAGAGATGACACGCGCAGAGATTGCGGAGACGTTTGAGGATGTGGTGGCAAACCGCGTCCCCTACTACGGCGAGTACTTGATTGAGAACGACGATGGCGAGTACGAACTGAACGAGAAGTACCTCGGCGCGCCGAGCGCGGCAGACTGAGAGCTGGCACTGAGGATTTTTCAGGTCGATCCGGTGATTAGCGTCTCTCTGAACGTTTCGGCGGACTCTCGATCCGCGAACGTCATCCGGAACTCACCCGGCCATTCGCCGTCGACGATAGCACTCGCCAGCGCGCCGTCGACGCCGAACCGATCCTGCTCTTCGTCGTTCACAAACACGACGATCTCGGCTTCTCCGTACTGTTCACCGAGATCCGCCCTAACTGCGGTCTCCGTGGCCGCGTCGAGCCCCTCGTCAGTCATCTGGAGCGAGACGTACAACTCGCCTCGCTGCCCCTCTCGTACCTGTCCGACCGTTTCGATGTGGCTACCCTCGAAGAACGACCGAGTCTCATCGATTGTCATCGCCGGACGCAATCGGTTCGGTGTCACTCGACGCGTCGCCGATGGCGTCGTCGATCGCGGAGTCGATACAGCCGGCGATCGCGGTTGCCGTGACAGCACCACACAGACTGAGCAGAAAGCGTCTTGAGGGCGGTATACGACGGCAGTTCGCTGGGGTAATTTAAAAAAACCGTAGCGTAAGCAGTGGAGCCTGTTTCGCGTCACTCCGGTGGCTCGTACGGCCGGCTGCTCCCGTCGTCCGGGAGCCGACGCAGGTACTTCGCAAACAGGTCCGCCACGCGGGTGTACGCATCGAGAACGTGGTCTAGTTCGCCGAATCCGTGCGGCTCACCGTCGTACCGACGGAACTCGTGGCGGACGTTGTGTGTTTCCAGTTCCTCTACGAGTTGCTCAGATTGGCTGATCGGGACGCGAGCGTCCTCTTCGCCGTGGAGAACTATGAGTGGGTCGTCGATGTCTGGGACCGATCGGATCGGGCTCGCGTCGCGGTAGGCGTTGAGGTCGGAGACAAAGTCGCCGAGTTCGCGCTTGAGCAGCTGCCAGCCGATGTCGTCGGTGTCGTCGACGAACGACTCGTAGTCGTACACGCCGTAGAAGGCGGCGCCGGCGCGGAACCGGTCGCTGTTGCCGAGCGCGTTCACGGTCATCA
>CAYRWH010000071.1:0-8299 GCA_964427935.1 uncultured Halobellus sp.
AGCAGGTGCGTGCCGTCTGGAACGGCGACCGTTGGGAACTCCACCTCGTCTGTAAGAAAGAAATCCCAGTTGGGGACGCACCCGGCGACAACACAGCGGGTATCGATCTCGGTATCAGCAACTATCTCGCCATCGACTACGAGGACGGCCCTTCGGAGTTGTATCCGGGGAACACGCTGAAAGAGGACAAGCACTACTTCACCCGTGAGGAGTACCAGACCGAAGGCGAGAACGGACCATCAAAACGTGCGTTGAAGGCTCGCCGGAAACTCTCTCGGCGCAAAGACCACTTCCTTCACACCCTCAGCAAGCACATCGTTGAACGGTGTGTCAAAAAGGGTGTGGGGAAGATCGCGGTTGGCGATCTCAGCGACATCCGCGAGGATGAGAATGGCGACTCGCGGAACTGGGGCCGGTCGGGGAACAAGAAACTTCACGGATGGGAGTTCGACCGATTCGTTCGCCTTCTCGAATACAAGGCCGAAGAACACGGTATCCTCGTTAACCGAGTCGACGAGGAGAACACCTCGAAGACGTGTTCGTGTTGCGGGCAAATTCGAGATGCGAACCGCGTGGAGCGTGGTCTATACGTCTGTTTGTCGTGCGAGACGACGATGAACGCGGACGTGAACGGTGCGGTGAACATTCGCAGAAAGATAACTCAGAGTCCCCCGACGGGGGATATGAGTAACGGCTGGTTGGCACAGCCCGGAGTCTTCCTGTTCGACCGCGAGAGCGGACGGTTCACACCGAGAGAACAGGGAGTCTGCAAACCCTAATATCCCAACGCTCGGGATTCCTCCGCCTTCAGGCGGAGGAGGATGTCAACGCTGAGTTCGCGTGAGGCCAGCCGCATTCGACGCGGCCACACCACCATAGCACCGCTTTCCCGTTCCGCTTCTCACTCCGTTAGCGTCTCATACGCACGGTTCAGGTCTTTAAATGCGTCCTCGTCGCCGTCTTCGCCGTCGGGATGGAGCCGCTTCGCGCGTTCTCGATACCGCGACCGGATCGTCTCACGGTCGGCTGTCCGGTCGAGATCGAGCGTCTCGTACGCCTCACGCTCGGTCATCCCCCCCGTCGACGGTGCCCGATCCCGCGGGTCACGTCCGGCGGTCGCTCCGCCGGCTCGCCCCCCGTCGCCGGCCGCCCGATACGCGTCACGCCGGTTTCTTGCCGCCCTCGCGCGCTGTTTGGCTCGCTCTCGCTCGGTCGGACCGAGCCGGTCGGCCTCGACGTGCATCCGATCGCGGAGCCGGCCGCTGGCGTGATACCACAGCAGGTACGCGACGATCCCGAAGGGAACAGCGACCGCGAGAAGGACGGGACTGACGACGACCCCACCGACGAGCAACAGGGCGGTGAGACCGATGAACGTCGCCGCTAACCCAACGAGTATCGTGCGGTTCTCCACACACCGGATCACGGCGTCAAGGACTGTAAGACTCTCGGGAGTCGCCGGCGGCTAGCCGGGTGAACTGCCCGTTGTTCTCTGCTCTGTACCGTCTGTGGCTGCGGCTGTACCGTCTGTGGCTGCGGCCGTGCCGTTTATGTCCGCGGCCGACCGGGTTGGTGGTATGCCAACGCCGGATCGGGAGACGGTCACGGGGCTCCCGCCGGGTATCGCGGCGGCCCGCGAGGAGCTTACGCCGATGCTCTCGCAGTACGCCGACCTCTGTTCCGTCCACGAGGACGCGCTCGTGTTGTTCCAAGTCGGGGACTTCTACGAGGCGTTCTGTGAGGCGGCCGAGACCGTCGCCCGCGTCTGTGAGGTGACGCTTACCGAGCGCACCGACTCGACCGGTGAGTACCCGATGGCGGGGATCCCCATCGACAACGCTGCGCCGTACCTCGAATCGCTGCTCGACGCGGGCTACCGCGTCGCGCTCGGCGATCAGGTCGAGGACGCAGAGCAGGCCTCGGGGCTCGTTGACCGTGCCGTCACCGAGGTGATAACGCCGGGTACCGTCGTCGAGGACGACCTCTTGGAGTCAGGGACGACGAACTACGTCGCCGCGCTGGCGTGTGACTCGGTTGAATCGGAACCGACCGACACCGATTCGGTCTTGGGGCTCGCCGCCGTCGATGTCTCGACCGGCGACTGTCTCGTTACTGCGGGTGACCCCGATACCGTTGTCGGGGAGCTCGACCGCGTCGCTCCCGCCGAACTAATAGTCGGCCCGGAAGCGAACGCGTTTGCTCCCCCAGATGCCGCCGGCGACTGGGAACGCCACGAGTACGACTCCGAGGTGTTCGATCGGCGGACTGCGCTTGACCGGCTCGATCCGTACGTTTCCGCGCCCGAGCGCCGGTTCGAGAGCGACGCCGAGCTCCGCGCGGCGGGCGCAGTGTTGGCGTACGCCGAGTACACACAGGGCGACGATGGACCACTTGCGTACGTCTCGCGGATCCGTCGGTACGATCCCCGGGATCATCTCCGCCTCGATGCGGCGGCCCAGCGGAGCCTCGAACTGTTCGAGAACCGCGGGCTCGGCGCGAGCGACACGCTGTTCGACGTGCTCGACGAGACGAACTGTGCGCTCGGCAGACGCCGTCTGGAACGCTGGCTCCGCCGACCGCTCGTCGACCCCGACGCGATCCGGTCACGACACGACGCGGTGGGCGAATTGGCGGATCGAACGCTCGTCCGCGAGGGCGTCGCCGACGCCCTCTCGACCGCCTACGATCTTGAACGCCTGATCGGCCGCGTCTCACGCGGTCGTGCCGACGCCCGGGACCTCCGGTCGCTGTACGCAACCCTTGACGTGGTTCCCGAGCTACAGTCGACGCTTGCGGAACCTGACTCTGATCGCACCGCCGATACCGCCTCGCCCGCCGACGCCGCCTCGCCTGCTGATACCCCCCCGACTGCTGACGCCGCCTCGCCTGCCGACACTGCCTCGCCCACCGACACGGAGAGCCAGTTTCCCCGAACCGACCACCTCAGCGACCTCCGTGACCGCCTTGACGAACTCGCCGAGATCCGCGAGCTGATCGACGGTGCGATCGCGCCGGATCCGCCACAGGAGATCACCGAGGGGGGAGTGATACGCGACGGGTTCGACGACGACCTCGATGAACTGCGTGCCACGGAGCGCGCGGGTCGCGAGTGGGTTGCCGATCTGGAGGCCAGCGAACGCGAGCGGACCGGCATCGATTCGCTGTCGATCGGGCACAACCAAGTCCACGGCTACTACATCGAGGTGACTGACGCCAACCTCGACCGGGTCCCGGGCGACTATCGCCGCCGACAGACGCTGAAAAACAGCGAACGCTACGTCACTCCCGAGTTGAAAGACCGCGAGGAGGAGATTGTCGGGGCGGCCGAGCGCGCCGACGCGCTTGAGTACGAGCTATTCGTTGAGGTGCGCGAACGGGTTGCCGAGGAGACGGAGCGGATCCAGGCGCTCGCGGACGCGCTCGCCGAACTCGACGCGCTCGCGTCACTCGCGGCAGTCGCGGTCGCAAACGACTACGTCCGACCGGAGATGGTCGAGGATCCTGACACAGGGATCCGGATCGAGGGCGGCAGACATCCAGTCGTCGAGCGGACGGAGGACGCGTTCGTCCCCAACGACGCGGACCTTCCGCGCGGCTCCGTCGCCGTGATCACGGGGCCAAACATGAGCGGTAAGTCGACGTACATGCGGCAGGTCGCGCTCACGGTCGTGCTCGCACAGACCGGCTCGTTCGTCCCCGCGCAAGCTGCTCGACTCCCGGTGTTCTCTCGGCTGTTCACCCGTGTCGGGGCCTCGGACGACATCGCCGGCGGTCAGTCGACGTTCATGCGCGAAATGAGCGAGCTGACCGATATCCTCCACGACGCGGGCCCTGACTCGCTCGTGCTGCTAGACGAGGTCGGTCGCGGCACCGCCACGACCGACGGACGCGCCATCGCTCGCGCCGCCGCCGAATTCGTCCACGACGAACTGGGGGCGACCACTCTCTTTGCGACCCACTACCACGAACTGACCGACCTCGCCGACGCGCGGGAGCGGGTATTTAACCTCCACTTCTCCGCTACCCGCGAGGACGGCGAAGTGACGTTTCTCCATCGGGTCGTGCGCGGCGCGTCCTCCTCGTCGTACGGGGTCGAGGTTGCGGAGCTGGCCGGGGTTCCGACCCCGGTCGTCGACCGCTCACGAGAGCTTGTCACGACCGACGAGGCCGATCCTGCCGGTGACGAAGACGAGGGCGGCGACCAGGAAGCGGGCGGAGACGGCAGCGTCGTTGACGAGGACAGCAACATCGCTCTGGACGACAACGACGCGGACCCGAACGAAGTCTCGCTCCGCGAGTTTCTCGCCGAGGAGGTTGACGAGGAGAGGCCGACCGATCCGCCGACGGCTCCGGCCGCGGGCGACTCCGCGGAGCCGACGGACGACCTGCCGCCCGAGGTCGCAACGACGCTCCGCGGTCTCGATCTCGCGCGAATGACGCCGATCGAGGCGTTGAACGCCCTCCACGACCTCCAGAATCGTCTCGCACATGACGACTGATCGACCCGACTCCGAGCGGACCACCGACCGAGAGCCGGTCCGTCGGCTCGACCCCGCCACTGTCGACCGGATCGCCGCCGGCGAGGTGATCACCCGGCCTGCCCGAGTCGTCGCCGAACTCGTCGACAACGCGCTCGACGCGGGCGCTTCGCGTGTCGAGGTCGCGGTCGACGGCGACGGGACCGACCGGATCCGGGTCACCGACGACGGCCCCGGGATGTCGCGTGCGGCCGCCCGACTCGCGGTGGAACGCCACGCGACGAGCACGCTCGCGCCCGACGCCGACCCTGTCGGAGTCGACACGCTCGGCTTTCGCGGGGAGGCACTCGCCGCGGTCGCGGACGCGGCTCGGCTCGAACTGACGACGAACGACGGCGGCCCGGTCGGCACCCGAGTCGTCGTCGATCCACGGGCGGGAGTGACCGAGAGCGACACTTCGACCGAGAGCAACACTTCGACCGACTCCGGCTCTGATCCGCGCGTCTCCGATGCCGGGCGCGCCCGCGGGACCACCGTCGTCGTCCGCGACCTGTTTACGACCCGCCCGGCCCGTCGGGAGGCGCTGGCCGGGTCGCGCGCGGAGTTCTCGCGGATTTCCGATCTGGTTGCGGACTACGCGCTCGCGAATCCCGGCGTCGCGTTCACGCTTGACCACGACAGCTCAACGACGCTGTCGACGCCCGGGACCGGCGTTACGGACGCCCTGCTCGGCGTTTACGACCGCGAAACCGCGGGCCAGTCGACGACGCTGTCGGCGAGTTTCTCCCCCGATATCGGAGCCAACACGGTCTCCGTTGAGGTCACCGGCGTTCTCGCATATCCCTCGATCACCCGGGCATCGCGGGACCACCTCCGGATCTCGGTGAACGGTCGCCCGGTCCGCAACGACCGAATCGCCGCCGCGATCACCGCGAGCTACGACCGACTGCTCCCCGACGGTCGCGAACCCGTCGCTGCGGTCGACGTTGTACTCCCTCCCGGCCGGATCGATCCGAACGTTCACCCGACCAAGCGGACGGTGGGCCTCCGTGACGCCGACGCCGTCACCGACGCGGTCGAGTCGGCGGTCGCGGACGCGCTGACTGGCGCGGACCTCAGGCGGCGTGCGGCTGTCGCGACCGACCTCGACACCGCGCTCGATCCGGTCGGCGACGAGGACGGGTCGCGGTCGGCCGCGTTCGCGGACGCGGAGCCGATCGGGACGTTTCGCGACCTCTACACGCTCGTCGAGTCGGGCGACGAACTGCTCGTGATCGACGCTCACGCCGCCCACGAGCGGGTGAACTACGAGCGACTCGTTCGCGCGTTCGACGACGAGCCGCTCCCGACCGCCGAGCTCGACCCTCCAGCCACGGTGTCGTTGTCGGCCTCAGCGGCCGCAACCGCGGAGGCCCACGCCGCTGAGCTGGCTACGCTTGGTTTCGAGACGGAACCGTTTGGCGGCGGAACCGTCAGGCTCCGCACCGTCCCCGCTCCCTTCGGCCGCACAGCCGACACAGCGGCGTTTCGGGACGCAGTCGCAACCCTGTCGGACGCCACCTCCGGATCCGACGGGCGAGGCACTCGTGACGCCCGTGACCGGCTGCTCGCGGACCTCGCCTGCCATCCGTCGCTGAAGCGCGGGGACGCGCTCGACGCCGACGCAATCCGTGCGCTGCTCGACCGACTCGGCGAGTGTGAGCGTCCCTTTGCCTGCCCGCACGGTCGACCAACGGTTCTCTCCGTCTCCGAGGCGACGTTCACCGACGCGTTCGAACGAGACCGGTAGCCGGTGGGTGCCTCCGCTTTGATGCTGGCCGGTCGCCACGCTCCGGAACCGTTTTGCGTCACTCCCCCCTCACCTCTCTCGTGCCGCTGGAGTCGAACGCTCGGATCGTCAGCGAACTTGCCAGCCGCGGGTACAACGCCGAACGCGAGGCCGTAACGCTGCTCGCAGGCGCGGAGCGACCGGCTGCGACCTTGGATGCGGTCGTCGACGCTGCTCCCGATGACGCCCTCCGGATCACGGCCGACCACGTCCGTGCGGTCATCGACGACCGAAACCCTGGTCCGGCCGATGACCCTGATCCACCCTCGGCCGACGGGCCTGACCCGTCAGCCGAGTCTACGGAGACAGCCGGTGGGGCGAAGACACCCGAATCGTCGGATAGAGGGAACGAAAACGATGAATCTCCAGTTGAAACGAAGGGGTCTGCGGTCCCGGCTCGGGACACCCCCGACACCCGTCGCGATGTCGCATCTGCCGGCGACGACGTCGCGTCGGCCGCCACCGAATCCTCCAGCCCTACCGAGTCTTCCAACTCTACCGAATCCTCCACCACGACCGACATCGACGCCGCTGCCGATATCAACGACCGTTCGACGACGGACACGAACGAAGTGAGCGACGCCGCGCCGTCTGGTCACGACCGCGACCCCGCCCGTCGCGAACTCGAGATCACTAACGACATGACCGGTCACAGCACCGGTACCGGCGAGTACGACGACTTCGTGCGGACGTTCCGGGACCGCTACGAACGGCTCTCGAAGCTGCTCCGCGGACGTGTCAACCACCGCCCGGCGACGGCGATAGCAGACATGCCCGGCGGAAGCGAGGCCGCGATGATCGGGCTCGTCAACGACGTTCGGTCGACGAAATCCGGCCACTGGCTGATCGAGTTGGAGGATAGCACTGGGACGTTCCCGGCGCTGATTATGAAAGACAAGGGGCTCGCGGATGTCGTCGATGAGATTCTGATGGACGAGTGTATCGCCATTGATGGCACCCTCGCCGACGACTCCGGGATCCTCTTTGCCGACTCACTCCACTTCCCTGATGTTCCTCGAACCCGCGTCGCGGGCGGAGCCGACCGCCACGTCCAGGCGGCGCTGATCTCCGATGTCCACGTCGGGAGCGACGAGTTCGTCGCGGACGCGTGGAGCCGGTTCACCGACTGGCTCCACACACCCGAGGCAGAGCCGGTCGAATATCTGCTTATTGCGGGCGACATGGTCGAGGGCGTCGGCGTCTACCCGAACCAAGACGAGGAACTGGAGGTCGTCGACATCTACGAGCAGTACGAGGTGTTCGCGGAGTACCTCAAGGAAGTCCCTGCGGACACCGAAATTGTGATGATCCCCGGAAACCACGACGCGGTCAGACTCGCCGAGCCACAGCCCGGATTCACCGAGGAACTGCGCTCGATCATGGACGTTCACGACGCGCGGATCGTCTCGAACCCCGCGACGGTCACCGTTGAGGGCGTCGACGTACTGATGTATCACGGCGTCTCCCTCGACGAGGTGATCGCCGAACTTCCCGAGGAGAAGGCGAGCTACGACGAGCCACACAAAGCGATGTACCAACTGCTCAAGAAACGACACGTTGCGCCGCAGTTTGGGGGTCACACGCGTGTCGCTCCCGAGGAGCGCGACTACCTCGTCATCGAAGACGTTCCCGATGTGTTCCACACCGGTCACGTTCACAAGCTCGGCTGGGGGAAATACCACGACGTGCTCGCGGTCAACTCCGGCTGCTGGCAGGCACAGACCGACTTCCAGAAGTCAGTCAACATCGACCCCGACGCAGGCTACGCGCCGATCCTCGATCTCGATACGCTAGAGATGACCGTCCGGAAGTTCACTTAATATACCCGAGTTCAATGGCGGCGACGCAGCGAACGATGGCGAGAGTGGGTATATCGATATAGATGGTCGGTTATTTATAAGTCGGGTGTGGGTGTTGCTGTCGGCTGTTTATAAGTCATTGCTGGCGGATCGACGGCAGACACCTCCAAAGCCCCAGCCGTGAGGGCGGCGCA
>CAYRWH010000072.1:0-8144 GCA_964427935.1 uncultured Halobellus sp.
ACGAGTGGCACGTGATGGACCTCGCGGTCACCGACGAGGAGGATCCGGCCGACCGGACCTGCCATGGCGTCGTTGCCTACGACATCCAGAGCGGCGAGGTGAGCGGCTTCCGCGCCGACGGCGGCGTGATCCTTGCCACCGGCGGTATGGGCCAGGTGTTCGACCACACCACCAACGCGGTCGCGAACACCGGTGACGGCGTCGCGATGGCGTATCGTGCGGGCGTCCCCATGGAAGACATGGAGTTCATCCAGTTCCATCCGACGACGCTTCCGTCCACGGGCGTCCTCATCTCCGAAGGTGTCCGCGGTGAGGGTGGGATCCTCTACAACGACGAGGGAGAACGGTTCATGTTCGAGCATGGCTACGCGAACAACGACGGCGAGCTCGCCTCCCGCGACGTGGTCTCACGCGCCGAGTTGACCGAAGTCAACGAGGGGCGTGGGATCGAAGACGAGTACGTCCATCTCGACATGCGCCATCTGGGCGAAGAGCGAATCCTCGACCGGCTGGAGAACATCCTCCATCTCGCGGAGGACTTCGAAGGTGCGGACGGGCTCACGGAGCCGATGCCGGTAAAGCCCGGCCAGCACTACGCGATGGGCGGGATCGAAACGAACGAACACGGCGAGACGGTCATTGACGGGCTGTACGCCGCGGGCGAGTGTGCCTGTGCGTCGGTCCACGGCGCAAACCGGCTCGGCGGAAACGCGCTTCCAGAACTCATCGTCTTCGGCAAGCGCGCGGGTCACCACGCGGCAGGCAAGGAGATGGGCGAAGCAGAGATCCCAACCGGAAAGTCCGGCGAGTGGGAGCCCGCCGACTACGAGTTCGAGATCGAGGTCGGGGAGACGGGCGGCCGCGGGCCTGCGGCTGCTGACGGCGGCGCGGTGGCGACCGACGCCGAAAGTGTGCTCACAGCAGAGGTCGAGCGCGCACGTGAATACGTCGAAAACCTGCTCTCACGAAAGGGACGCAACCACGCGGAGATCCGTTCGCGGGTCCAAAAGACGATGACCGCCAACGTCAACGTGTTCCGCGAGGAGCCGGGGCTGAAAGAGACGCTCGACGAACTGCGTGAAGCGCGCGAGGCGTACAAGGATGTCGCGGTCTCGGACCCCTCACGGACGTTTAATACGGATCTCATCCACACGATCGAGACGCGGAACGTCCTCGACATCGCGGAGGCGCTGACGATGGGCGCACTCGCGCGCCGGGAGTTCCGCGGCGCACACTGGCGTAAGGAGCGACAGGAGCGTGACGACGAGAACTGGTTGAAACACACGCTAGTGTCGTGGAACGACGGCGAGCCCGAGTTGTGGTACAAGCCGGCGATCCTCGAAGGCGAAAACAAGACGTACGAGCCGAAAGTCAGATCCTACTGAACCCGTCCGATCGATCCGGATCGTTCACGGTTTCGTATCCGTCGACGGTCGAAACTCGACGGCAAATCCGTCCGAGCGCCGTGTTCCAGCTCTGTCCGATGGCGGCCGAAACGGACCGTACGGGCTTTTAATCGCTCTGTTCGTTACTGTAGTGTGTTTCGACGATCGTTGAAATGGGGGTTTATTATCGTCGAACGCATTGTGTCGGGTAAGATGTTAGAGACAGAGACGGCACACACGGCGGCTCCCGCGCTCCCGCCGGAGCTGCAGTCTCCCCGAGCGAAGCTGGTGTATCTGTACCTGACAACGAATAATAACGCGACTGTCTCGGACATGTGCGATTCGCTCGGCATGAAGAAGATGTCGCTGTACAGCATTCTGAAAACGCTGCGGAAACAGGACCTCGTTGCGCGTGACGGCGACGCGTACACGCTGACATAGCCTCTCAATTGCCTTTTCACCGTCGTGCTCCCCGTAGCCTTTAGGTCGCCGTGCGTCCCAGTGTCCCTGTGGACGCAAACCAGACGGAGTTCGCGAACCCCTTCGGGATGGATCCCGACTGCGAGAACTGTACAGAGCTCTGTGCGGCCCGTGATCGGGTCGTTCACGGCTACGGCGACGTGGGTGCGGAGTTCCTCGTCGTCGGCGAGCGCCCGACCGCTGCGGCCGAGCGCAACGGGGTTCCGTTTACCGGCGAGGGTGGGGGCGTGCGCGTCCAGTCTATTTTCGGGGACCTCGGATTCGTTCGATCGGAGCCGGACGCTGCGGAACCGGACGTACAGAACGTCTTCTTTACGAACCTCACGCGCTGTCGACACCCGGAGCGCGATCCGACCGACGAGGAGATAGCCACCTGTGAGCCCTTTTTGAACGCGGAGATCAGGATGATTAACCCGCAGATACTCATTCCAGTGGGAGAGCGGGTTCTTCGTGAACTCGCGGTGGCGTACACGACTCGATCCCCGGAGTCGTTCAACATCGAGACCGAACACGCGACGACGATTCGCGGTCGCGGGTTCGAACTCGTTCCGATGCGTGACCCGGAGAGGATGACCGACGCGGACGCCGACGCGTTCCGCGATCACCTCCGTGAGAACGTGTTGAGTCGGGATTACCGGCAGACGAAGGGCCGACGAAGTCGGTAGGGACCGTTCCGACTACTTGTCGATACCGAGTGACTCGCCCAGCGAGTCCGCGGTCGCGTCGGCGCTATCCGCGCCGAACGCACAGTCGATCAGGATGTGGCCGCCGAGCACTGACGGAGAGATGACTTGGTCCGCGCCGGCTCGCCGGAGCTTGTTGACGTTCTCACGCTGGGTTGCGGACGCAACGATCCGGACATCCGGGTTGAGCTGTCTGGCGGTGAGGATCGCGAGCGCGTCCCGAGCGTCGTCCTCCGTGGCGACGACAACCGCTCGGGCGTCCTCGATGTGTGCTCGCTGGAGCGGTTCCACGTCGCTCGGGTCGGCGGTGAGCACGGGGGTTCCGCGCTCGTCCAGACGCCGGGCGGCGGTCTCGTTGGTCGTGATGACCGCGAAGTCGATATCACCGCGTTCGCCGAGTTCTTCGAGGATCGGTTCCGTCAGGTCCCCGTATCCGAGAACGAGGACGTGGCCGTCGAGAAGGTCGAACTGTTTCTCTGTCATCTTTCCGAGCGCTTTGGAGAGCTGCGCCTCGATGGCGGGCGTGAGGAGAACACCGAGCGCGACCGCGAACGCCGCGACGTTCATCACGAGCGAGGAGAGCACGAACAGCTGGGCGATATCGGAAGCGGCCCCGGTCTGCGGGGTGATGTCGCCGTATCCGACGGTAGACGCGGTGACGACGGTAAAATAAAAGGCGTCGACGATCGTCTCGACGCCCTCGAAGTCGTCGCGGAGCGCGTACGTTCCGACCGTTCCGTACGAGATCGCCGTCCCCAACGCCGCGCCCGCGGCGAGCTGGGTCGGGGACGGAGAGAACTCCCGGTTGAATCGCCCGCGGTTGAGCACCAACGCGGGCACTGAGACGAGAGAGAGTACGACGAGCGGCAGGGAGAACACGGACGCCTGCATCAATCCCTGAATCGCCGTGAGTGGCAAGAGAACCGCCGTCGAGAACCAGCCAACCCTGTATCCTCGTTTTAACGCGAATCCGCTTCCGAGCATCGCGAACCCGGTGATGGTCCCGGTGAACCCGACCGTTCGAAGCACGAGATCGGGGACGTACGGGGTGAGTGGTCCCTCAACGCCGAGCCCGCTGATGTGTAATAGGCCGACGACGATGGAGAGCACGGCGACGGCGAACGTCAGAACGACGGACGCTCGAACCGAGATCCACTCACGGCTCCACTCCATGTCCGTCCGGAGACCGAGACCGTACTTAAGTCCCCCGAGAACGCTGAGGCGGAAACGATCGTCCCTAGCTGCGGGGCATTGTACAGCACCGACAACCACCAATGAGAGGGCTGGCCAACGACAGTACTGATTTAAGCGCACCCGCGTTGGTGGGAGGTATGTCGCTACCGATCGAGATCCTCTTCGGGATCTACCTCGGAATTCTCACGGGGATCATTCCCGCGTTGGTCGCCGGAGTACTCGGATTTATATTCAAATACTTCACCGGGGTGACGATTCCCGGGCTCGGGGTCGTCGTCCTCGCGTTAGCGCTCGCAGGGATCAACGGTGGACTTCTCGCGCTCAACGACGAGACGATCCGCACGTCGGACCGCGCCCCGGCGATCCTCACGGCGATCATCGTCGTGTTGATGATCTCTCTGTACGCCCACGCGCAGGGCGACAAGCTCGGAGCCAACGTCCCAAAGCGGATCTCGTTCCAAAAGCTACGTGAGCAAACGCTCTCGACGGATGTGGTCGAGTTGGTCGGCGGACGGGGACAGGTCAAGGTCTCCGTCGTCGGTGAGGTCGGCGACATGGAGGGATACCCTCCGCTACCCGCAGAGACTCGGAAAGCCATCGCGGAGGGCGAGTGGACGTTCCCGGCCGATGTGCCGCTATCGGAGTTGGAGAGCCGGTTCGGGGAGCGCCTCCGAACCGAGCTTGAGGTGGCTGATGTCAGCGTGAAGATCGACGAGAAAGCGCGAGCGACGGTGAACGCCGCGCCACCGACCGGGGGGCTTTCGAAGCGGGTACCGAAAGGCAAGCGGGCGGTGTCGGTTCCGGCGCTCGTTCCCACTGGACTCGCACGCGGCGACGTAGTCCGAGTCGTCACGGCCGATGTCACGGTCGAGGGAACGCTCATGGCTGCGAAATCGGGAGAAAAGAAGGAATCCAAACCGGAGGCGACACCCGGCAACACCCCGATACCCGACGGGGGGCAGACCCCGACACCGCCGACAGCCCCGAAAACGATCGCGACGACGACCGGCGGCGAGGGTCGTGTCACGGTCGCCGTCGAGCGCTCCGAGGCGGCCTCCCTCCTTCGCGCTGGTCGTGGCCGGGTGCTCGTACTCTCCCGCGGAACGCGTCGAGAGTTCGAACTGACGACGCTGCTGCGGCGGGCGGGCAAGCGGTTCCGCAAGGTCGTCGTCGTGGCCGGTGGCCCACTCGACGGCAAAACGATCGGTGACGTGAGCGTCCGTGAGACGTACGATGTCGCGATCCTCGCTGCGCGCCACGAGGGCAAATGGACGGTTGCTCCGCGGGGCACACAACCCCTCGTTGCCGGAGACGAACTGTTCGTCGTCGGAACCCGTGAGACGATAGAGCGGTTCGGGGAGGCGGCGACGTGACCCGACTCGCGCTCGCGGGTGACGGCGGAGCAATCCTGGGATCCACGGTCTGGACCACCCCCACCATGATCGGTTCGGCAGGGGGAATCACATTCAGTCAGCCCCAGTTGGCGGCGATTACGCTTGTGACCTTCGCGATTCTCGCCACCGTTGTCGCCGGCGTCGGCTCGCTGGTGTATCGGTGGTACTTCCGAACCGAGATCCCCGACGGGGTCGCGATACTGCTCGGGGTCGCTGTCGTCGCGCTGTATCTCAACACGACATCGCTCGGGGCGCTTGCGGGGGCAGAAGATCCTGAACTGCTCACGGTCGACGGCGTTATCTTCAACGTCGTCTCGCTCGGAGTCGCAGCGGTCATGTCACCGCTCGGACGCTATGCGGGCGACCGGCTCGCAGTCGACGTGTTCGCGCTTTCGAGTCGCAAGAACCTCGAAGGTGAGGTGAGCCGAATCGTGCGGACGGTCGGTCGCGTGACACCGGTGACGCTCCCACCCGCAGCGGAAATCAAGGACATGGACACCTACGAGCCGGTCTCCGACGAAAAGAAGGCAGAGCTCGCGGGTAAAACGCTGATTTTCTCGCGAAAGCTCACCGTCGAGGAGCTTCGAAACCGTCTCGTCGAACGGATTAAAACGGATTACGGCGTCGGGTACGTCGACGTCGACATCGCCGCCGACGGCACAGTGGAGTACTTTGCGGTCGGATCCCGCGTGACCGGGCTCGGCCCGACGCTCGCACCAGGGCGGGTGGCAGTCGCGCTCGCCGCAGACCCACCGAACAACGCGACGGCCGGCGATATGGTTCAGATCTGGCGGACGAGTCCCACCCCCGAACGCGTCGCGACGGGCGAGCTTCGGGGGGTCGCCGCCGATGTCGCAACCGTCGCGCTCGACGAATCGGACGCCGACAAGCTGTCTGTCGAGGGCGGGTATCGACTGGTGACGCTCCCGGCAGAGCCGCAGGCGGACCGTGAGTTCGCCTCGCTGCTGCGAAACGCCGACGAGACGATGGCGACGGTGACTATCCACGACGGAAGCGACCTCGTCGGGACGGCAGTCGGCGACGTAACCGCTGTCGTCGCGGCGGTGAGGCCGACCGAGGGGACGATTCAGCCGATCCCGCCGCAGGCGTACAGCTTCGCCGCTGGAGACACCGCGTTCCTCGTCGGGCGTCCGGACGCAATCCGTCGATTCGAGGCGGCAGCCGCGTCGACCGTGAGCGCGGAGAATAACGAGAACACGGAGCCCAGCGAGGAAACGGGAGCGAATGGAGGGGCTGAACCGGCCGACCGGAGCGAGACCGGCGAGCGTGCCGAGGGTAACAAGCAGGGCGAGACCGATGAAGAGGACAAAGATGGCGCGACGGAAACTGAGTCAAAGGCATCCGATACCGACGGGACACAACGCTCATGAGGCGTCCACACGGCACGGATCGTATGAACTGGAAGCTGTTCGCCGACCTCGCCGAGATCGCCGGCGACCGGGTTATCGAGGTTGACGTTGACCCCGGAGACACCGTCGAAGACGCGCTCAACGCCCTGTTTTCCGCCCATCCTGACCTTCGGGACCGTGTCCTCGACGACGGGGAGGTGGCAGACCACATCAACGTCCTGCGAAACGGACGGAACGTCTACCACGACGATGGGCTGTCAGAAACGCTGGAGTCGGGCGATGAACTCGCCTTGTTCCCCCCCGTGAGTGGCGGCTAATCCGGGCGTTTCAAACCGCCCGCCGACCCAGTCCGTGTATGACCGATACGAGCGACGGGGAGGGGCATGATCACGAGGAGGAGCACGGACACGCGCGCGAGGAGTTCTCCGAGGACCCGGTCGGACATACCAGAGCGACGGCCGGAATGACGGTCGGCGAACTGGTCGAATCGTACGGCGAGGCGGGGATCGGTGCGGCCGATGTCCACGAGGCGGGTGATGTACTCGCGGAGATGTTCGGGAACGAGGACTGTACCGTCTTCTGCTCGCTTGCGGGCGCAATGGTGCCCGCGGGGATGCGTCGAGTCGTCTCGGACCTGATACGAGACGGCTACATCGACGTGCTCGTCACGACCGGCGCGAACCTCACCCACGACACCATCGAGGCGATTGGCGGGAAACACCACCACGGTCGCACACACGACCCGGAAAAGAGCGCTCGCGAGCACGACGAGAACCTCCGCGATGAGGAGGTTGACCGCATCTACAACGTCTATCTCCCCCAAGAGCACTTCGCCGAGTTCGAGGGGCACCTCCGCGATGACGTGTTCCCCGCACTCGAAGCGCACGACAGCGTCTCCATCGCGGACCTCACACACGAACTCGGCCGCGCGAACGCCGAAGTGAACGAGCGGGAGGGAGTCGCCGAGGATCCCGGCGTCGCGGCCGCCGCCTACGAGTCGGACGTGCCGATCTACTGTCCGGCGGTTCAAGACTCCGTGCTAGGACTTCAGGCGTGGATGTACGGACAGACGGCCGACTTCACGCTCGATGCCCTCGCGGACATGACCGAGTTGACGGACCTCGCGTTCGACGCAGACGACGCCGGCTGTCTGCTCGTCGGCGGCGGCGTCCCGAAGAACTTCACGCTCCAGACGATGCTCGTCACGCCGCGCGCCTACGACTACGCCGTCCAGATCACGATGGATCCGGAGGCGACCGGCGGACTCTCGGGAGCCACGCTGGACGAAGCCCGCTCGTGGGGGAAACTAGAGAAGGACGCGCGCAACGCCTCCGTCTACGGTGACGCAACCGTGATGCTCCCGATGCTCGTCTCGGCCGCCCGCGAGCGGATCGAGTAGCGTCGCCGTCGGATGTAATAAATAAATGGTCGCTAGCAACGCCACTCCATCGTTCTGACCACATTACTCTTCCCGATTCCATACTCCGAGAAGAGCTTATAACCGAATCCCAGCAGGGAAGCCGCTACGCTTATAAACGAACTGCCGGAGCGACCACCGAAAAAGCGCGTCAGTTGTCGCCGTTCTTCGACTGCCAGGCGTAGTCGCGACGCTTCGCGGACTTGCCGAAGCCACACGAG
>CAYRWH010000073.1:0-8127 GCA_964427935.1 uncultured Halobellus sp.
GTCGTCGCCAACGACGCCGGCAACGTGTTCGGCACCCAGTTCCACCCTGAAAAGAGCGGGGAGACAGGACTCCGGATCTTACGGAACTTCGTCGAGTACTGCGCGGACCAATAGCGAAACAATGTACGGATCGGAGACGGAACCGACCGTTCGACTCGGCGTCGACGTGGGGGGAACGTTCACCGACGTGGCGCTGCTCGTCGACGACGCGCTCACCACGGCAAAAGTTCCGACTACGGAGCCACAGAGCGACGGCGTCATCGAAGGCGTACAGCGGGCGTGTGCGGACGCCGAAATCGTGCCCGCGGATGTCGACGCCTTCGCACACGCGATGACCGTCTCGGTGAACGCGCTGCTCGAACGCGACGGAGCGCGGACCGCGCTCGTGACGACGGCGGGCTTTCGGGACGTGCTTGAGATCGGGAGACAGAACCGACCGTCGCTGTACGATCTCGGTGCCGAGAAGCCGGATTCGTTGGTTCCGCGCCGGCGACGGTTCGAGATCGACGAGCGAGCGACAGTTGAGGGGATCCGCGATCGAGTCGACGAGGAGGCGGTCCGTGACCTCGCTGAGCGGATCGGTTCGGGAGACGAGGTCGAGAGCGTCGCCGTCTCATTGCTCCACGCCTACGCACACCCCGAAAACGAGGCGCGGGTCGCGTCGGTCCTCCGCGAGACACTCGACGTGCCCGTCTCCGCCTCCCACGAGGTACGACAGGAGTTTCGCGAGTTCGAGCGCACCGCCACGACCGTCGCCGACGCGTACGTGACGCCGGGGATCGACGGGTACCTCGGACGGCTGCTCGACGAGGCCCGGGAGGCCGGACTGCCGGATCCACGCGTGATGCGGTCGAACGGCGGGGTCGCAGACGTCGAGACTGTCCGGTCGAACGCGGTGACGACGGTCCTCTCCGGGCCGGCAGCAGGTGTCGTCGGCGCGGCCGCGGTCGCGAACGGTGAGACGCTCCGTGACGTCGGAAGGGAGCGATCTAACGGCGCGGCGGGGGTAACCGACGCGAATGGCGACGATCCACCGGGTATCGGCGGTGCCGTCACGTTCGACATGGGCGGCACGTCCAGCGACGTGAGTCTCGTCCGAGACGGAGCCGTCGAGCGAACCGCTAGCCTCGATATCGGCGGTGTTCCGGTTCGAACACCGGCTGTCGACGTTGAGACGGTTGGAGCAGGCGGAGGGTCGATCGCGTGGACCGACGCGGGCGGCGCGCTCCGCGTCGGACCCGAGTCGGCCGGCGCGGAGCCGGGACCGGCGTGTTACGGCCGCGGCGGAACGGAACCGACGGTTACCGACGCGGCGGTGCTTCTCGGCTACATCGGGTCGGAAGCGGCGCTCGGCGGTGACCTCTCGCTCGATGTCGACGCGGCGAGGGAGTCGCTCTCGACGCTGGCTGACGCCGCCGGCTTTGGGGACGCGACGGCGGCCGCGAAGGGAGTGTATCGCGTTGCCAACGCGACGATGGCGCGAGCGATCCGGTCAGTAACCGTCGAGCGCGGTCACGACCCACGTGCGTTCGCACTCGTCGCTTTCGGCGGCGCGGGGCCGATGCACGCGGCCGCGCTCGCAGACCGTCTCGGGATCGCCCGGGTGCTCGTCCCCGGTCCGGCCGGCGTGCTCTCCGCGTACGGGCTGCTCGCGGCCGACGAGACCCACGACGCCGTCCGGACGGTTCGGCTTCCGCTCTCGGGCGCAGACGGGTCGACGACCGAGGCGGCGAGGACGGGCGCAGACGCGTTCGCGGAGCTGACGGAGCGGGTGCTCACGGACGTGTCCGATCCGGCTGCCGCGACGGTCGAGCGGAGCGCGGATTGCCGATACGCCGGACAGCGGTTCGAGCTGACGGTTTCGGCGGGCGAGGGGACGAACACCGAGTTCGACCCGGAAGCGGTCACAGCGCGGTTCGAGGAGGCACACGAGCGCGCGTACGGCTACCGACTCGACGCCGATATCGAGGTCGTGACACTCCGAGTCTCGGCAACGATCGGAACCGACCCGCCCCCGATTGCCCACGCGGAATCGGGCGACGTGGACCACAGAACGCGGGAGGTAACGTTTCCGGAGACCGGTGCCGTCGAAACGGCGGTCCTCGACCGCGGCGCGCTGGGGGTGGGAGAGACGTTCGAAGGGCCGGCAGTGGTCGCGGACGGGGAGAGTACGACGGTCATCCCCCCGGACTGGGCTGGTCGCGTCCGTGCGGACGGGACGATGGTTCTCACGGCAGCGCCGCCGAACGACGACTCGGCAGGGGTGTCGACGGGGGTGGATCCGTCGTGAGCGCCGGCATCGATCCGGTCACGCTGGAGGTGTTGCGCCACGCGTTCGAGGGCGTCGCCGAGGAGATGGGGAGCGTCCTCATCCGTGGCGCGTACTCGCCGAACATCACGGAGCGGCAGGACTGTTCGACCGCCATCTTCGACGCCGACGGCCGGATGGTCGCGCAAGCAGAACACATCCCGGTTCACCTCGGTGCGATGCCGGAGGCGGTTGCGGCGGTTCGAGCGCGTGATCCGAAGCCGGGCGACGTGTTCGTCCTCAACGATCCGTTCACCGGCGGGACTCACCTCCCAGACATCACGCTGGTGTCGCCGATGGCACTTGGAACGTCGAGCGAGAGCGACGGCGAGTCCGGCGACGCGACACCGGAGATACTCGGCTACGCGGTCTCGCGCGCGCACCACGCCGATGTCGGCGGAATGGCTCCCGGGAGCATGCCCGCAGGAGCCCGCGAGATATATCAGGAGGGGCTCCGACTTCCACCGACGCGTCTCGTTGCGGGTGGCGAGCGCCGGGAGGACGTGTTCGACCTCCTGTTCGCGAACGTGCGGAACCCCGTAGAGCGCCGGGCAGACCTCGCGGCCCAACTCGCCGCCAACGAGCGCGCGGAGCGACGAGTCGCAGAACTGATCGACGACCACGGGCGTGAGCTAGTCGGGCGGGGGTTCAACGCGGTGATCGACTACTCACGAGAGCGGATGGCTGCGGCCATCGCGGCGCTCCCCGACGGGACCTACGAGGCCGAGGACGCACTCGAAGGGGACGGGGTGACCGACGCGGACGTGCCGATCCGGACGACAGTCACCGTCGACGGCGAATCGATCGCGGTCGACTTCGCAGGCACCGCCGATCAGGTGGACGGCAACTGTAACGCACCGCTGGCGGTGGCGAAGAGCGCGGTGTACTTTGTCGTTCGCTGCGTGACCGACCCCGAGATACCGCCGAATCACGGGTGTTACGAGCCGGTGTCGATCCGGGCTCCCGAGGGGTCGCTGTTGAATCCCAGCCCGCCCGCCGCGGTCGTCGGGGGGAACGTCGAGACGAGCCAGCGCGTCACAGACGTTGTGCTCGCCGCATTTGCGACGGTCGCTCCGGACCGCGTCCCCGCCGGAAGTCAGGGCACGATGAACAACCTCACAATCGGGAGCCGTGGAGGAAACGACTCGTTCAGCTACTACGAGACGATCGGCGGCGGGTTCGGCGGTCGCCCGGACGCCGACGGAATGGACGGGGTACAGGTCGGGATGACGAACACGCTTAACACGCCGGTCGAAACGCTGGAGGCGGCGTACCCGCTCGAAGTCGAGCGATACGCGTTCCGACCGGGGAGCGGCGGTGACGGCCGTTACCGGGGTGGGCTCGGACTCGAACGGGTGATTCGAACCGATATCGACGCGACCGTCTCGCTCCTGACGGAGCGCCGGCGATACGCGCCGAACGGGCTGGCAGGCGGTGAACCCGGGGCAACCGGCGAAAATCTGATCGACGGCGAGCCGGTGCCGGCGAAAACGACAGTAGATGTATCGGCTGGAACGCGCGTGACGGTTCGGACGCCGGGCGGGGGCGGCTACGGCGACCCGGCCGACAGGGATCCGGAGCGGATCCGGGCGGACCGGGCGGACGGAAAAACGAGCGACGGGTCCGGGGAGCGCGACGACGAATCCCCGACAGATGTGACAGGCGACGAGTGAGCGGTCTGGATATATGCCAGCCGAAATTGGGGGGTCCGAACAAGGAGACGCCGTTCAGGAGTATCTCCCACCGATCGCAACCCACACCCTCCTCCTCGTCGGGGTCGTGTTTTTCGGGTGGAGCGTCGCGGAGTTGCTGTTTCTCTACTTGGTCGAGGTCGCGGTCGTTCACCTGGTTTTCGTGACCGTCGCGCTGTTTGCGGCACAGCCGATGGACAGCGATGACGTGGACGAGCGGCAGCGCGAACCGGAGACCATTCGGATCGGGTCGCTGCTCCCACCAGTGTACCGCCGAAACGTTCAGCCGGTCCGCCATTATTTCATTCTCGGTGGTATGTATCTGCTCCCGCTGTTCTATGCGGTCGCGCAGTTCGCGGAGGGCGGCCTCCGATCGCTGCTCTCGCCGACGGTTCTGCTCGCGATACTCGCCGTCTGTCTCGCGCAGTTGGCACGGGCCCGGCGGCGGGTTTTCGTTGGACAGTCGTATCAGTCACAGTCGCCGGCAGACGCGATTAGGATTGGCCTCCGCCCGGTGTATGAACTCATTATTGTCCTGTTGTTCGTGGTCGTCCCCGTCACGTTCGTCGTCGTGGCCGTCGCGTTCGCGGTGGGTGACATTGAGTCACTACCCCTCGTGTTGATCGCGTACGTGGTTCCGATCGGGATCGCAAGAACGTGGCTGCAGAACGGTGGATTGACCGTCACCCTTCGACACGAGGGGTGAGCCGCACGTCCGGTCCACCAGCGGTGGTACTACCGCCGTGTCGAGTGATCTCGGGAGTGAGTGTCTCACATCGGTGGTGGCAGGATCGTATTTAAACGGACTGTAAGCGACAGCGACGATCGCTTATAAATGGACGATGCTGTGGCGTGCGCCTCCGAGCGGCCAATAGGCCGCGAGGAGCACGCGCGAGGGAGTCGCTGGCGGCGGCCGCCGCCAGCGACGAGGCTGGGGAGGCGTGAGGCGCGGTTGCTGTGCGGGGTGGGACTCAAAGGGGCAGCCTGCTCCGGGAAGACGGGCGACGAAAGCACTGAAACGGGCGAGCATAGCGAGCCCGTTTGAGCGCGCAGCGAGCCCCTCGACCGGAGCAGGCTGGGGCTTTGGAAGTCTTCACCGACGATTCGTCGCTAACCGTTTATAAGTGAACAGCTGGAGATCTGGAAGCGTTCACCACAGCACCATCTACTTATAAACAGCCGCCAGCAACACCACTAATCCACTTATAAACAACTACCAAACCGTATTGCGAGACCCACTCCCGATATTGCTCACGGCGGTCCGATACCGGACGGGGGCTGGCGGTTCGAACTTCGGGAACGACGCCGGAGCCCGCCGCCCGTAGCGAACTGTCGGCCGTAGCCGACGAGCCGATTGCTTATAAGGCGTCGTAGGGACCGAGTTTCGCAGCGGTGAGTCGGTCGACCTGTTCGTCGGAAAGATCGATCGCCGCACTCGCGAGGTTTTCCGTAAGCTGGTCGACGGTTCGCGCGCCGACGATGGGGGCGGTGACGCCGTCGCGGTGGGAGAGCCACGCGAGCGCGACCTGTGCGGGCGAGGCGTCCACTTCGTCGGCGACCGCGTCAAGTTCGTCGTGGAGGTCGAAGTTCGTTTCGGTGAGGTACGACTCCTGGAACCGGCTCGACTCCGCTGCCTTCGACTCCTCGGGCAGGTCCTCGTCACGGTCGTACTTCCCGGTCAGGAACCCCTGCCCGAGCGGGCTCCACGGACAGACGGCCAGCTCCTGCTGGCGCGCAAACTCGAGATAGTCCCCTTCGATCTCGCGGTCGACGAGGTTGTACCGCGGCTGAAGCACGGTGAACGGCTCCCAGCCCTCCGCCTTTGCGATCTCGTTGGCGCGGGCGACCTTCCACGCGTTGGGGCGCATCGTCGACGCGCCGAGGTAGTGGACTGTGCCGTCCTCGACGAGCCCGTTGAGTGTCTTCATCAGCTCACGGGCGGGGGTTTCGTCGTCCCACCGGTGGATGTAGAGGACGTCGACGTAGTCGGTGTCGAGTCGGTCTAAGAGCGTATCAAGGCGGTGGCGGATGTTCTTCCGGTTCGTGCCGCGGCTGTTCGGGTCGCCCTCGCGGGTCTGCCAGTAGATCTTCGAGGCGATCGTGTAGCGCTCACGCTCACGATCGTCGAGCCAGTCGCCGATCCAGCGTTCACAGTCGCCGCCGCCGTACACGTCGGCGGTGTCGATGTATCGCCCACCGGCCTCGGCGTAGGCGTCGAGCAGTTCGCCCGCGCGCTCCTCGCCGATCTCCACGTTGCCGGCCTCGGTCACGCGACCGAACCGCCACGTGCCGAACTGGAGTTCGCTCGTTCGAAGACCTGTTCGTCCGAGCGACACGGTGTCGAGGTCAATATCGTCGAGTGTAGGCGCCATCGTGCCCGTGTTCGGACCGTCAGGTCAAAAGCGTGGAGAAAGCGGATGCCATCGGTTCACGTGATCGGCCGATTTCGGGGGATCCCCGGCAGCGCTCTCTCGTCACCGCCCGAGGACCGTTCCGACGAGAAGCGCCAGCAGGTAGACCGCGATAGCGACGAGGATGATCGTCGCACCGGTCGCGATGTTGAGGGCGTACGAGACGAGGATACCGCCCAGCACCGCGACCTGACCGAAAACAACCGATAACACGATGCCCCCGTTGAAGCTCCCCGTCACCTGCATCGCGGCGGCGACGGGGATGACCAACATCCCGGCAACGAGGATCGCACCGAGCACCTGCATCGCTGCGACGACGACGAGGGCGGTCAACACGATCAGCAGGGTGTCGTAGAACCAGACGTCGATCCGAGCGAGCCGGGCCGCCTCGCGGTCGAACGTGATAAAGAGGAGCTGTTTGTGCGTGGCGGCGACGACCCCGGCGACGACGAGCGTCAGCCCGACCATCAGCTGGACGTTCCGAAACGGCACGAACAGGATGTCGCCGAACAGGTAGCTCTCGACGGTCGCGCTGAACACGACGCCATAGGAGATGACCGCGATCCCGACCGCGAACCCGCCGGTGAGCATGATCGCGATGGGGATGTCGGCGTAGCCGTCGGTGTTGACCGCGATCCACTGCATTCCGAGCGCACCGATCGCGGCCGCGACGAGCGCGAACAGGAGCGGGTAGTTCAGCGTCGGCACCGCCGCGCCGATGAACAGTCCGATCGCGACCCCACCGAACGCGGTGTGGGCGAGCGCCTCACCGATGAGCGCCATCTGCCGGTTGACCAAGTACGCGCCGACGATGGGGGCAGTGATGCCGATCAGGATCCCGGCGGTGAACCCGCGCTGGAGGAACCCGCTACAGACGAGCCAAACGCCGGCGGTCGAACACGTCACCCCCCAGAACGCCTCGTACAACGGCGGGAACACCCAGACGATGAACGACACGATCGCGAGCCCCGCGGGGACGCCGACCCCTGCGACGATCCCGAGCCGTCGGGCGGCGCTCTGTGGCGGGAAGGCGTCCGCAAGTCGGTCGCTCGTCGCCATCTCAGTCGCCTCCGGCCAGCGAGTCGGCCTCTCCAGCCAGCGCGTCAGCATCTCGGCCCAGCGCGTCGGCGCGGACGGATCGCGCGGAGCCGAACACCCGCTCTAAGGCGTCGCTTTCGAGGAACGGTCGCGTCTCGTCGTGTGCGTACAGCTCCCCGTCGAGACACGCCATCGTGGTCGCGTGCTCGGCCAGCAGTCCGACGTCGTGCTCGATGAGGACAATGGTGATCCCCTCGTCGTTGAGCTCGTCGAGCAGGCGATAGAACCGCTCGACTGAGTCGGTATCGACGCCGACAGTGGGTTCGTCGAGGGCGAGGAGGTCAGCCTCGCTCGCGAGCGCCCGGGCGATGTACGCTCGCTGTTTCTGGCCGCCGGATAGTCGGTTGATCCGTCGATCCGCGAGCGCCGCGATACCGACCCGGTCGAGCGCCTCGTCGACCGCGCGACGGTCGGCCTCGCTGAGCCGGCGGATCCCGGCGTGTGCGTACCGGCCCATCGTGACGACCTCCCGGACGGTGACTGGCATGGTCGCGTCGGCCTCGCTCGACTGCTGGGAGACGTAGCCGAGCCGCGTGCCGTCCGTAAACGCCCGTGCGGGCGTGTCGAACAGTCGAACCGATCCCGAGTCGGGGGTTTTGAGCCCGAGCAGGATCTTCAG
>CAYRWH010000074.1:0-8029 GCA_964427935.1 uncultured Halobellus sp.
CGTCCCGGCCCGGCGTCACCGCGACACCGTACCCACGAATGGGGCCGGCGTCGGCAAGCAGGTCGGACCGGTCAACAAACATGGCCGCCCGTCACCGCCCGAGGGATATGAACGCACGGGTTGGGGGCCCTGCCGAGTGAGTTATATCGCTGCCCGGCTCAGAGGTGTCGCCGGATGTACTGGCTCATGGTTCGAATGTGGGCCGGGTCGAACGTCCAGACCCCCCGCCACAGTCGGGGTTCAGTCTCGACCGCGAGGAGCCCAACGCCCCCCTCGACTCCGCGTATTAGGTCATTTGTTGTCGACGCCTCACCCTCAGGGGTCACGTCACTCGGTCCATCCGGGGGCTCGAACACCACGAACCAGCTATCGGTGAAATCAACGGACCGGCCGCCATGGATCGTCGCATCCAAATCAGTGGGTGGATCGTCCGGGACGCCGTACAGGTGCGTATCGACTCCTGCGTCGGTGATACGATCGTACACGCGACGGGTTCCAAGTTCGTCGTCGATCCGGGAGAGCCGCTGGAACGACGACCGGATCGTCCCGTCTCCGGCGGTCCACGCGACCCGTTCGATAAACCGTGAGATGGTGATCAACAACAGCTTCTGTCGGTTCGATTCGGGATAGCCGCGGAGCGTGAACATGGTGTCATCAAGTCCAGTTATCACCCCCGGTAACTCGAGTTCGTCCAAGCTTCGCGTCCCGGTAACGTACAGATCGGAGTTCACGAACAACACCGCCTCCGTTAGTTCCTCCAGCGTGGATCCGGCAATGACCTCATCGCCCTCAAGAAGCAACACGAGGTTCTCGATATCTTCCACGCGTCCGCAGTCGAACGGAACCGAGTCGTTCTCACGGAGCGCCGCGATGTCGATGGTATATTCGACGTCGTTCCCTGCCATGCGTTGAGAGGAACGCGCGCTAACCCAGTCGTCGCGTGGGAGGGCTCCGCCGTCGCCGACGGGCCGGTGATCGACAACCCGTACTGCGTCCTCGCCGAACGTGTCGACAAGCATATCGCGAACCGGATCCGGATCCGTTCGGTTGACGACGACGATCGACCGGTCCGCAGTATCGAAGCGGTTGACGAGCTGTGCGAGAGTCACGATAGGTGAACATCGAATACGCTTCGAATAAGGATTCTCCTCTCATTATCCATTCTGATAACCGCAGTGTTGGAAGAAACGACAGGAAAATTACAGTCGACTCAGGCGACGAGGGTGTCTTCGAGCAGCTGGAGGGGGTGTTCGATCTCGTAGCCCGTTCCGTGTTCCATCTGCATCGCGCAGGTGGGACACTCCGTCATTCCGACTTCGCCCTCGGCGTCCTCCATGTGATGGAACATCTCCTCGCCGATCTCCATCGACTTCTCGTACTTTTCGCTCTTCCAGCCGTACGTGCCCGAGATGCCGGAACAGGAGTCGCCGACGTCCTCCATAGTTACGCCGTCGACGTCGCGGAACGTCTCGACGGCCTGTCGCGAAAGCCCCTGGTTTCGGGCGTGACACGGCGCATGGTAGGCGTACGAGCGCTCGTCGCCCGGGCTAGCCTCCTCCAGCGCGCCGGTTAGGTCTTCGTGGATTCGGAGGTACTCCAGCGCCTCGAAGGTGTGATCGGACACGTCCTCGATCCCGTGGATGTCGAACAGTTCCGGGTACTCCTGCCGGAGCGACATCGAACACGACGTACACGAAGCAATCACGTCCGCGCCCTCGCCGATGGCCTCGATCAGGTTCTCGACGTTGGTCACCGCGTGCCGGCGGGCGTCTTTCAACATGCCGTTGGCGAACATCGGGGTGCCGGAACACTTCTGGGGCGGCACCATGACCTCGTAGCCGAAGTGTTCGTACACGCGCACCATCGCTTTCCCGACCTCCGGCGTGTTGTAATTCGAGTAGCAGCCGTGGAAGTACGCCACGCGCTTGTCGGGGTTCGAGACCTGTGCGCCGCCGCGGTCACGCCACCACTCGCGGAACGTCGTCGTTGCGAACTCGGGGAACTCCCGCTCTTTCGGGATCCCGAGCGTCTTGTCCATCACCCATCGCGCTGGCCCGAAATTCATCGCGTACGTCGAAAGCCGCGGGACGATACTCGCCAGTCGGGCCGACGTGCGGTAGTTCGCTAGCACTCGGTTACGAACGTACTCGACCGACAGTTTATCCATCTGCTCTTCGACGTACTGCCCGCGCGCCTCGTTGTGCATCTGTGAGAGCGGCACTCCCGACGGACAGGCGTCGTCACACCGCATACAGTTCGAACAGGAGGTGATCGACTCGTCGATGTCGGCGTCCTCTTTCCGCTTGAGCCGCCACTGCTCTGGTCCTTGGAACTTCGGTCCGGGGAACTCGTCGTCGACCTCTGCCACCGGACACGACGTATCACAGGACGTACATTTATAACACGAGTCCGCGCCGTCACGAAGGTCGAGTTCGCCTTCGGGGAACACGTCTATCGGGTCGTACGCGTCCGGATCGAGCTCCGTAGAGTCGCTGCCGCCGGTCACGCTCTCGACCCCGCCGTCGGTGGCGGTTCGGTCATCGGACTCGATATCGGACCCGCCGTCGGTCCGAACCACTCCGTCTGAATGGCTCGACCCCTCGGTCGATTCGTCCGTATTATTCGTTCCGTGTCGCTCGTCGCCGTCGTCGTGTCCTGTGTCTCGTGTCATTGTCGAACCTCCCGCGCCGCCTCCTGTCCGGCCACGAGGCCGGTCGCGAGCGAGACGCCGCTCGCTGACTTCTCGCGTGCTACGTCCGCGCCGCCGACGACCGCGCCGGCGACCCATACGTTCCCGTACGCCACCGCACCGTTTTCGTCGAGGGCCCGCAGTCGCTCGTCCGGACGGACGCCGAACCGCGCGTACGGCTGCTCACCGAAGGCGTCGTCGACGAACCACTCGTAGCGGTCCGACGGCTGTGGAACGTGTAGATCCAGCACCGGTTCGCGAACTCCCTCACGGTCCGAATCGAGCCCCTTCCCGACCAGCCCACCGGTCGCAAGCACGACCGCATCCGCGCCGTACGGGATCTTGCTCCCCTTTCGGTTCAGTAGTAGGTGCTGTATTCTCCCGTCGGCGTCTGTCTCGTAGTCGACGACCGGGATTCCAGTCTCGAACCGAACGCCCTCTGCGTCGAGCGCATCGTACAGCCGGTCCTCCAGTCGGAGCCCCGGAAGACTCGGTGGGCCCATCGGGATCTCGAAGACGTCCGCTCCGAGCCGATCCGCGAGGTCGGCGCGGACGGCAGCCGCCTCGTCGTCCCCGAGGAACGCTGGGAAGCCAACCCGTTCGACGCGGTCCACGTTCCCGTCGTCGTCGACGACATCGTGAAGGTGTGGGGCGACCGCCTTCGCCAGCGCCTCGCGTGCCGACGTTCCGTCGACCGGTTCATTGCGATCCAGCGCCTTCGCGAAGCGGGTTATTTTCGCGTCCGCACGGAACGCCTCCGCGAACTCGACCTCGACACCCGCCACGTCGAACGGAACGCCGGACGCCTCCAGCCGGTCCGCAAACGCGCGTGCGTCGTACTCGGTAAGCGACCGGAACCCGACGATAAGCATGGGTCGGTCGTCGCTGGCGAGTCCCGCGGCGACCGATTCGGGATACCGCGCCGTGGGTTTCACACCGCCGCCGAACGTCGGAACCAACGCGTTTCGATCCGTGTGGCCGCCGCCGTACGCGTCGCCAACGAGGTCGTCGAACAGCGCGAGCCCATCGCGGAGCGCGTCTGCCCCAACCAGCCGATAGGGATGTTCTTCGGGGAGCGAGTCAATCCCTGCGTACGGCTCCGCGAGCGGTCCTTCGGGGTCAGGCCACTCGTCGGGGTCGAGGTTCCGCCCCGCCGTTGGTGGTCCCTCTCTGAGCGGCTTCGCCGGCTCCGTCGCCGGGACGTAGCCGAGCCCGTCGATCAGTCCAGAGGCCTGCCGGAGCGTGCTCGCCTTGTGTGAGACGAGTCGGACATCGGCCCCCTCACGAGACGCGGCGATCGCGGCTGTGATCCCGGCGAGACCGCCTCCGACGACGAGAACTTCGCTATCGATCGCCATCGTGTCCCCCGTCGGTGGCCGTGACGCCGGAGGCGGCGTCGTCGGCCCCCGTTCCTCCGCCGACGGTTCCGTCGGGCCCCGCGTCGAACGCGCCGAAATCGACATCGGCGTTCGTGGTCGCGAGGTCGCCGTCGCGGTTCATCGTGGTCGCGTGGAGCATGTGGTTCAACATCGCCTGAGAGAGCTGTCGACCCCACAGCGCGTGGCGCTGGCCCTTCCAGCGCTCCTGGTACAGTTCGTCCTCGGCGTCGCGGGTGACGCCGCCCGGATACTCCTGGGTGAGTTCGGCGGCGATACGGTGTGTACAGAATCCGCCTTGGCAGTTCCCCATCGACGCGCGGGTGCGGAGTCGGACCGCGTTCAGGTCCGAGCCGGCTCCATCGATCGCATCCTGTACCTCGGCGCGGGTAACGCCTTCACACTCGCAGACGACGGGGTTGGGGTCGCTCCCCTTCAGCACCTCGTCGGCTCGGGAGCCGAGCCGCTGGGCCGACCGACGGCCGACGGGCGAGCGGAGTCCGAACTCGTCCATGTAATCGCGGAGGACGCTGAAGTCCTCGGAGCCGGGCAGCGGCGCGTCCGCGGTGTCACAGTCGGCGTCGTGGTCGAGTTTCTCACAGACGTGGTCCGTGATCGATTCGGCCATCATCCGGTAGGTCGTGAGCTTTCCGCCGACGATGCTCGTCATCCCCGGCAGGTCATCGCGCTCGTCGTGATCGAGCAGGAAGTAGTCACGCGTGATGTCAGTCGGGTCGTCGGTGCCGGTTCCGGGGGGCTCATACAGGGGTCGGACGCCCCAGAACGAACGCAGGGTCCGAGCGTCCTTCAGCGCCGGCACCAGTTCCGAGAGCGTCTCGATCATCAGATCGACCTCCCACTCCTCCTCGGGGTAGTCTTCGGGGTCGTCGACCTCCTCGTCGGTCGTCCCGAGGATACAGGCCGTTTCGTGGGGGACGACGATGTCGGCGTCGCCCTTCGGGCGACAACGGTTGACCACGGTGTCGACCTGCCGCGTGTTCATCACCGTCATCACGCCCTTCGAGGGTCTGACCTCCACGTCGACGCCGGCCATCTCGCCGATCTGGCCGGCCCACGCGCCGGTTGCGTTGACGACGTAGCGCGCTCGGATCTCCTCGGTCGTTCCGGGCTCGCGGTGAACGCGTTTGCCCGGACCCGTGTCGTGTTCGATCTCGATGCCGACGACCTCGTCGTTCTCGACGAGGACATCGGTTACCTCCGCGTGCGTCTCGACGCGCGCGCCGTGTTCCCGAGCGTCGGCCGCGTTGGCCACACAGAGCCGGAACGGGTCGACCGCACCGTCGGGGACGACGATCGCCTTTTCAACGTCGCGTGCGAGGTACGGCTCTCGTCGCCGAGCCTCTTCGCCGTCGATCACCTCAGCGGGGATGTCGCACGCGCGACAGCCCTCCAGTTTCTCCTGAAAGTACTCTTCGGAGTCCTCGGGACGTTTAACGAACATTCCCCCGGTCTCCTCGACACAGTGGCCCGCGATGTCGCGGAGTACCCGATTCTCCTCGATGCACTCACGAGCGCTCTTCTGATCGGAGACCGCGTACCGCCCCCCGCTGTGGAGCAGTCCGTGCATCCGCCCCGTGGTCCCGTGTGTGAGGTTCCCCTTCTCGACGAGGACCGCGTCGAGCCCCCGCCGGGCGAGGTCCCGTATCACGCCGCAGCCGGTCGACCCCCCGCCGACGACGACGACATCCACTTGATCGTCCATGTAACACCGGTTGAACCCCGTCCACTTTACTTTACCTCCTCCCGGTACCCGTTCATAACTATCAGGAACGTTCGGGTCACGTAACGACTGGTTTCTCCACAACTATTATATAGCTGAGTTTTCCATCCCGGATCTGATAGGCGTATTAACAGGAAGTTTATTATGGTAGTACATTATGTTCACGAACGGCGTGGTAGCTTCCGTGAAGATATGCCGCGGCGACGGTGACAACGCTCCGCCGCTTCGGACCGCTGTGCCGGGTGCGAGCCGGATACGGCGTTCAGTGGCGGGGGCTCACGGACCGGGTTCCGGGGGGCATGGGACGCGGACGGCGGTGTCGCCGCGGGCGGACCAGCGCCACAGGAGGGATTCGAAACATGACACAATACGTCGGTGCGATAGACCAAGGGACGACTGGGACGCGATTCATGGTGTTCGACCATGCGGGCCAGGTCGTCGCGAACGCGTACGAACAGCACGAACAGATCTACCCCAATCCGGGATGGGTCGAACACGATCCACTCGAGATCTGGGAGAACACACAGCAGGTCGTTCTTGACGGGCTCGACGATGCGGGACTCGAGGCGAGCCAGCTCGACGCGCTCGGGATCACCAACCAGCGCGAGACGACGGTCGTCTGGGACAAGGACTCCGGCAAGCCGGTTCACAATGCCCTCGTCTGGCAGGACCGCCGGACGACAGACCGCGTCGAGGAGATTCAGGAAGCGGGCAAAGTCGAGGAGATCCGTGAAAAAACGGGCCTCGAAGCCGACGCGTACTTCTCCGCGACGAAGACCGAGTGGATTCTCGACAACGCGGAGCCGCTCAAGATGCAGAGCTCACGCGGCGGCGACCTCCGTGACCGCGCCCGAGAGGGCGAGCTGGTTATGGGGACGATCGACACGTGGCTCATCTACAACCTCACGGGGAACCACATCACGGATGTTACCAATGCCTCCCGGACGATGCTGTACAACATCCGAGATATGGAGTGGGACGATGAACTTCTCGAGGAGTTCGATGTCCCGAAGGAGATGGTGCCCGAAGTACGACCCTCGTCCGACGAGGACTACTACGGACACACCGACCCGGACGGCTTCCTCGGCGAGGAGGTCCCCGTCGCCGGCGCGCTCGGCGACCAGCAGGCGGCGCTGTTCGGACAGACCTGCTTCGACAAGGGTGACGCGAAAAACACCTACGGCACCGGTGCGTTCTATCTGATGAACACCGGCGAGGAGGCGGTCGAGTCCGACAACGGCCTGCTCACGACGGTCGGCTTCCAGATGTCCGGCGAGCCGGTCCAGTACGCGCTTGAGGGGTCGATCTTCAACGCTGGCGCGGCGATCGAGTTCATGGAGGACATCGACCTCATCAACAACGCCGCCCAGACGGCGGAGCTGGCCCGCTCGGTCGATTCGACCGACGGCGTCTACATGGTGCCGGCGTTCACCGGACTCGGTGCGCCACACTGGGACGGTCGTGCACGCGGGACCATCGTCGGGATGACCCGGGGCACCAGCAAGGAACACATCGTCCGTGCGACGCTCGAAAGCATCGCGTACCAGACTCGCGACCTCGCTGAGGCGATGGAGGCCGACTCCGGCGTCGAGATGACCAGCCTCCGCGTCGACGGCGGCGCGGTCAAGAACAACTTCCTGTGTCAGCTTCAGTCTGACATCATTCAGACAGACATCGTCCGACCGGAGGTCGACGAGACCACCGCACTCGGCTCGGCGTACGCCGCCGGGCTGGCCGTCGGCTACTGGGACACCGTCGACGAACTCCGCGACAACTGGCAGGTCGACCGCGAGTTCTCGCCCGAAAAGGATCAGGCGGAGGTCGACAAGCTGTACAGCCGGTGGGACGACGCGGTCGAGCGCTCGCTCAACTGGGCACAGGAGGACGCATAAATGAGTCTCGCGTTCCTCCCCGAGCTGGCGCTCATCACGGACGCGCTCATGCAGGTCGGGTATCAACCCGGCGACCCCGGGGACGTGATCAACGCCCTCACCGATCCGGGCGTCGTTCTCGGTGCGCTCGCCGGCGGCGCGTTCGGCGCCGCGCTCGGTGCCCTACCGGCCTTCGTCTTCACCGGCTTCCTCGTGACTGCCGGGTCACTGGGCGGTGGCGGCTTCGGCGTTGACGTCGGGTTCGGTACCGTGTTTGGCCCCCACGTTTCGTTCGCTGGCGGTGTCGCAGCGGCCGGTTACGCGGCGAACAAGGGCTATATGGAGTCCGGAT